>DATJBJ010000072.1:0-19673 GCA_035515395.1 Methanoregula sp.
GTCTGGAAGAAGGCGATTGCAAAGACGACGGTCAGAAGCCACCCGACAATGCCCATGAGCGTCCCTGACTGCTTCAGGAAGACGAGCCCGATAAAGATCAGGAGAATGGGCAGGATTGCGAGAATAAACTGAACAATGAGATCCAATCTGATCTACCCTCCGGGGTATAAGAGGAAGGTCTGCCATGGTATCGCATAACCATATCGTTTTGATCTCCCGATAAAAAGGAGTTGTATAAAAAACGAAGAAGATCCCGGGCCGGATTGACAACCATCCCGCGATCGGCCCGCACCCGGCCCCGGCGGGCGGCATGGTGGTGGTGCCGTTCCCCGGGCAACATCCGGCAGTATCCGGGGGCGGGGATGTGAGACTCGGAAGGCTGATGATTACCATTCTTCCAGAGAGAGAGAGAAAAAACGGGCAACTCTTTAGAAATCATTTTTCATGTTAGACGCCCCCCTCTTGCGTCACCAGAGTCGAAGAGCGTTTGGCTCTTCTCCTGTTTCATCTCGAGTAAGATTCGATATCCCCCGCGGGAATGCAGAGGGTCTTTTCAGACCCTATGCAGAATAAGAACGCGGGGCATTCTTCGATCCCGGGGCGCACGGGCGATTGCCGGGTCAGATAACAGGTAATACGTCGTAATCGCAATTGGGGGGTGTCGTAGCGGAGAGGTAAGAATCGTCGCAGAGCGAGGGATTCTTTCGAGAAGAATTCCATGGAATTCTTCGGGCCAAGCCCCTGCAAGCGTCAAGGATCATGAGAATTTCTACAGGGACAAACGGTGAACGGTTTTTAAGTCTGCACCGCCAACCAATTCTGTAGTGACGACAGCGATCCTTGGCGGCGGCCTCTCGGGCCTGACGCTCGCACGCCTCCTGCATGAGCGGGGTGAGGAGGTCGTCGTGCTCGAAGCAGAGCCGGCGATCGGCGGCCTCTGCCGCTCGAAAGCAGCGGGTGGTTTTACCTTCGACACCGGGGGATCGCACATCATCTTCTCCCGCGACGCTGAAGTCCTCGCATTCATGCGGAGGATGATTGCGTCCAACATGCAGGAGAACCACCGGAACACGAAGATCTTCTACAAGCAGCGCCTCGTCAAGTACCCCTTCGAGAACGGCCTTTCCGATCTCCCCCCGGAGGACCGCTTCTTCTGCATCAACGAGTTTATCAAGACCCTCATCGCGGTGGAGAAGGGCACGATGCCGGCACCGCAGAATTTCCGGGAGTGGATCTACTATACCTTCGGCAAAGGGATCGCCGAGTGCTATATGGTCCCCTACAACGAGAAGATCTGGAAATTCCCGGCCGGCAGGATGTCCCTCCACTGGGTCGACGGCCGCATCCCCCGGCCGCCGGTAGAGGACATCATCCGGTCCGCGATCGGGATCGAGACCGAGGGGTACATCCATCAGGCGGTCTTCGCCTACCCGCTTGACGGCGGGATCGAAGCCCTCGTCGCCGCGATCGCCCGCCCGGTCCTCCCCTTCGTAAGGACCGGGTTCAGGGTCTCGTCTGTGAGGAAGGCCGGCGACCGCTGGGAGATAAGTGACGGAAACAGGATCGTCACGGCGGGACGGTGCATCTGCACGATGCCGGTCCAGCACCTCCTCCCCTGCCTCGGGAGTGTCCCGGCGGACGTGCAGGCCGCCTGCGATGCACTCCGGTACAACTCCCTCATATGCGTGAATCTCGGGGTCCGCGGGCCGGTACCTGGTATCTCCTGGATGTATGTTCCGGACCCGGCCGCCGGGCTGGCCAACCGGATCTCGTTTCCCTCCGGTTACAGCCGCAACGCCGCACCGGCGGGGCACGGCTCGGCCCTCGCCGAGATTACGCACCTCCCCGGCGACGAGGTGAGCAGGATGACGGATGACGAACTCGTACAGGAGGTGGTCGGGATGTGCGAGAAGATACGGATTCTCGAAAAGAAAGATATCGTCCACGCCTCGGTCGAACGGCAGCCCTTCGCCTACGTGGTCTACGACCTCGCGTACCAGGATAACATCGCAAAGGTGAAGGCGTTCTGCACCCAGGCGGGCATACCGCTCGTGGGCCGGTTTGCGCAGTTCGAGTATCTCAACATGGACGGCTGCATCCGCAGCGTCATGGACTTCCTGAAAACAGCTAGGGGTTATCCATAAAAAACGGATCGGGGCGCTTCTGCATCACGCTTATTATCCGTGAACGTGAAAATGATACAGGAGTTTATTTTCCGTCATGATATCGGTCGTTATCCCGACGTTCAATGAGGAAGAGAACATCGCCCAGTGCCTCGTCTCTCTCTCCCATCAGACCGTTCCCCGGGCCACGTACGAGGTGATTGTCGTGGATGGCGGCTCGAAGGACAAGACCTGCGAGATCGCGCGGAGATACGCGGACAGGGTCTTCACCCAGACAAGCCGGAAGGTCGGCGGCGCACGGAACGACGGGATCGATGCGGCTGCCGGGGATATCGTCGCCACCACGGACGCCGATTGCATCCTCCCGCCCGGCTGGATCGCCGTCCTCGAAAGAGACTTTGCCGATCCCGGGGTCGCGCAGGTATACGGCCCGGTCTATCCCATTGAGGACGGTCTCGGCAACAGGTTCTCGATCCTCCTCGCCAACACTTTCTCCCGGATCGGCTACTACTCGCGGACCTTCTACTACACACTTGGCTGCAACACGGCGTTCCGGAAAGACGCTTTTCTCAGGGCAGGGAAGTACCGGTGCATCGACGCGGGGGACGACCTCGAGATCGCGCTCCGGATGCTGGACCAGGGGAAGATACGCTTCGACGGCCGGCTGAAAGTCGGGTTCTCGATGCGCCGGTACCAGCAGTACGGCACGCTCAAGTCCCTCTACGAGTGGATCTACATCGTCGCCCACGGCGGCGAGACCCAGAAATATTCCTATACGCAGAAGAAGTACAAGTGATACCCCGAAAGTTCCCCGGATGAGATCATGCCCCCTCAGCAGTGCCCCGGAAGCGGCGACAGGACCGGCGAGCGGATCGCGGCGTTCGATGAGAGCGGCTATGCCCGGCTTCTCGGCATGCGCATCGTCGAGGCATGGGACGGACATGCGAAGGTCGCCATGGGAACGGAAGGGATGACAAACCCCCACGGGGTCTTTCATGGCGGCGCGATCTTCTCGCTTGCCGATCACGCCTTCGGGATCGCGGCCAACTGCGGCGAGGCGGACCGCGTCGCAGTCTCGGTTCATATCCAGTACATCGCCCCGGCGACCGGCCCCCTCACCGCGGTCGCGGAGAAGGTAGCCGACAACGGGAAGTACTCGACGTTCCGGGTCATGGTGCACGAAGGAACGAGGATCGTCGCTGAGTTCGACGGGGTCGCGTTACGGGTCGACCTGACGGCGCCCTGAAACAACTCCTAAGGGGACCCTCAGTGATCCGGGATCGGGCTCGACCGCCCGCGGATCGCCGTTTTTGCCGATGAACCGGTCCGGACCACCGGAGACAACCCATTTATACGACCGGGGCGATACTGCCATCCATGGCAGTACAACTGACACGACCAACGCCTCTCCGGACTGCCGCCGCGATCATCCTCGGCGGCGTAATCGGCTTCATCGTCTTCCTCCTGTTCGCCCTGGTCATCGCCGCAGTCAATGACCTGATGGGCATGTCGATCCCGTTCACCCTGAGGGCGGACGAAAATGCCTGGAGCGCCGGTCTCCTCATTCTCTTCATCGGCCTCTCCATTGCAGGCGTCTACTGGAAAGAGCTGACCACCCCCCCGACCGAGCCTGAAGAACCGGCCGTAAACCTGCCCGAGGACGATACAGTCTAGGGAGGGCCGGTGCCTCCCCGCTTTCATTTTTCCCCGGCATTATCCTGAAGTAACGGAGCCGGCCGGCACCGCCGATCCCAAAGACCGGCGTCGGGGCGCGAAGGCCGCCGCCCTGCCAACGTTTTTCTGCCCCCTTGATCCACCATCTTCTCATGTCTCCTGAAAAGGATGCAGTCGTAACGGTGGCAGGCCTGATGGCCCTCGCGGCACGGACCGCACCGAAAGGAAAAGGGATAGATACCATTTTTATACGGGTGGTATCCGGAAAAGAACTCAGGGAGCTCGCAAAACGCCTCGATTCGCTTGGAAATGAGAGGGGGATCGGGTTCTTCCGCCGGGATGCGGGGAACCTTGCCGGAAGCGACGTCTGCGTCCTCATCGGGGCCCGGGGGAGCAGCGCTGCCGGCATCGACTGCGGGGGGTGCGGTTTTCTGTCCTGCGCGGAGATGGCTGCAGAGTTCAGTACCCGCACCGGAAAGCCCGCGTTCTTTGCGGGACCGAACTGCGCCGTGCGGATGGCAGACCTTGGCATTGCCGTCGGGTCGGCGGTGAAGACAGCGCAGATCCACAATGTCGACAACCGGGTCATGTATTCGGCTGGCGTAGCGGCGATGGATCTCGGCCTTCTCGGCCCGGACTGCACGGCCGCGTACGGGATCCCGCTCTCAGCGACCGGAAAGAACATCTTCTTCGACCGCGAATCCCGCCAAGGGGCGGGAAAATGACGGTTCCGGCACCACGGTCTTTTTAAAAGAAAGGTTTATTCGTGCCGGTCGCCCTGATCATCTTGCCAGTATCCGGAGAATGCCCCGGTGCGCCAGCCCGGCAGACGGGCAGCCCCGAGGGGTCTTCTCCGGAATTGCTACGGACTGTTACGCTATGCCGGCCATGAAGATACGCGGCGGGGACCTCGACCTCGTCGAATACGATTTCAAAACATTCGCACCGGGAAAAGATCTCAAGACCCTTGGCCTCGAGCACCGGAACTATGCCCTCGCGCCCGCGAAGGGAAAGATCATCGTGATCGCTCCGGGGCGCATCCACCTGACCGTGCTCGACATGAACCGGTTTGCCCCGGACCACCCTGGAGGAGGCGGGGTCGGCTTTGCGATCCAGTGTTACTGCACGGCAACGGTCGAGTGCACGAAAGGACCGGTCTTTGTGCACTACTCGCGGGCCCCGCTGATCGAGAATTTCATCGCGGTCTTCAAAAAGGCCTGCGGGTACCGGGGAGGGTTCCGTGTCACGGCAACGGAACAGGAATACAAGCACGTGGGCCTCGGTTCCACCAGCACCATGATGATCGCAGTCGCAACTGCCCTGAACCGGGCCGTCGGATCCCCGCTCTCGGGCACCGAGCTCAGGATGCTGATAGGGCACAACTATGTCGAAGAGACGGCGGACGGTAAAATCGCGTTCGGCTTCGAGACCGGCGTCGGCCCTGCGGTGAGCATCCATGGCGGCATGGCCGTCATGGGGGACGAACTCGCACTCGTCTACCACCACTCATTTGCCGAAGGGAAGAACGTTTTTATCCTCATCCCTCCGACCGACATTTCGTCGGCAGGTACTCAGGAGTTCGACCTGCTGATGAACAAAGCCCGGACCCTCGATTACCGGGACCGGGAACTCAAGGCCTACCTCCTCATGATGGACCTCATACCCGCCCTCGAAACGGGGGACCTGAAAAAGATCGGGGACGTCATATGGGAGATCGAGTTCCGGGGCTCGAAGCGGGCCGAGGTGGAACACCACGGGTTCGGAATCTACCACTACATGAGCAGGCTGCGGGACGCAGGTCTGGAGTTCGTGGGCATGAGCTCGGTGGGGCCCGCCATCGCCATAGTGACCGGACTCGATGAAAAAGCCGTGGGTAAAATCCTCAAACCCCTCGGCCTCGCGATTGCCGTTGCGACAAAGGTGGATAACCGGGGACTTGTAGTCGAAGAATGCTGATGCATTCTTCTCCTCCTCGAATTGTGCTTCGCGCAATTCTTCGGCCGGTAACGTCACCCTTCTTTTTCGCAGCCCGGTTCCCGCTTCTTCGCACGGTACGACGTGACGATGCCCGCGATGATGAGGATGATCGTCACGAGTGTAACCAGGACGACGAGGACAATGAGGATGCCCATGTTCTCCCTGACCACCGGAAACCTCCCGAGGTAGTAACCGGCGAGAAGGAGCGCCATTGTCCAGCAGAAGCCGCCGAGGATGTTATAGAACAGGAACCGGCGGTAGCTCATCGACCCGACGCCGGCGAGGAACGGGGCAAAGGTGCGGACGATCGGGAAGAAGCGTGCGACAAAGATGGCTGCACCGCCATATTTTTCAAAGAACCCGTACGTCCGGTCGATGTACTCCTTCTTCACCAGATCCGGGAACCGGCAGAGGAAAACCCTGAGGCCGAGGTAGTTCCCGATCCAGTAGTTTACCGTATCTCCGATAACTGCGCCGAGAAGGCACGCTGCAATGAGCCACCGGATATCGAGTATACCGCCGGCCGCAGCAGCCCCGGCCACGAAGAGAAGGGAGTCTCCCGGCAGGAACGGGGTGATGACAAAACCCGTCTCCATGAAGAGGATGATGAAGAGGATCAGGTACGTCCAGAGGCCGTAGTTGTGTACGACCGCGACGAGATTGCGGTCGAGGTGGAAGAGGATCGGGACTACGACATCGAACATGGGTGTAAACAGTTTCGTCGATACGCTATATTATGGTGTTGAACGCGTCCCTGTCATTCCGCGGGAATCACCACGAACCGGACCGTCGGAACCGGACTGGACGACCTGCGTCCGTATTTGGCGGACTGCGGTGGAAGATGGCCGGCCGGAAGAGCCGGACCTTCGCCAGCCACGATCCCGGTAACGGGACCGGTACCCTGATCTCTCCCCCGCTTCCCGACAGGACCGGATCGATCCCGATGGCATAAATAGCGGCAGCGGCCAAGAGATTTGTACGTTGCCTGGCCGGCAGCTCAGGCAGGAGTCCTATGCGTCCCCGGAATTCCGGAACACCATTTCTCATCGCCGTACTTCTCTGTCTCGCCCTCCTCCTCGCAAGCCCGGTATCGGCGTTTACCGCTGACTCGCTCGCGATAACGGTCAGTAAAAACGGGGATGCGACCGCGGTCTTCCGGTTCACCCTGCAGGGTATCGTGGAGAACGCAATCCCCCAGTCGGTTCTCGAAGATCAGCTTACCAAGGGCCTCTCCACCAGCTCGGAACCCCCGGAACTGATCTCCATGGACCGTTCCTCCGCAACACTGCTCATGAAAGGATTTGCTGCAACAAGCAGCGTCCCGACGGGGACCGGCTACCAGACCGCCTCGATGGATTTTACGAAAGCAGAGGTCGCCTTAGAGAACTCGGGGCTTAGTTCCGTCATCACCGCCGACTTCTCGCCAAAGTCGGTCACCGTGACCTTCCCCGACAACTACACCCGGTCGTTCTCGACGGTCAGTTCGCTCCCGTCTCTGACCCACACGGTGATCGATCCGGCAAAGGCGGGCTCCTCCGGCACTGCCATGGATACCGGTGCGATCGATGTCACGTCTTCCCCCGCGGGAGCCGAGGTCTACATCGACGGCGCGCTGGTGGGCAGCACTCCCGGGGATTTCCCGGAGATCGCCCCGGGCCGGCACCTCGTGTCGGTGAAGAAAGAGGGGTTCGACCCGGTCGAGGAGACCGTCAATGTCACTGCCGGAGGGACCGAGCAGGTGTTCCTGCCCATGCTCTACAGCACGCCGGCGCCAGCCCCCGCATCCTCCGGTTTTCCCAAGCTCCCCGGGTTCGGAGCCGCGATAGTGATCCCGGCCCTCGCCATCGCCCTGCTCCTGGGAAGGTGGTCATGAGTAACCGTGGTTCGGACCGCGGAGGGACGTCCGGGGTCAGGAGACTGTTTTTTCGAAGACCGCGGTGATCTCTTCGCGGGGGTACATCATGCCCCGCACCCGCAGCGCCCACGAGCTGGACGCAATTGCCCGGCAGACGAGGGGCCGGAAGAGCGCCTCCGCCTCGGAGGTTTCAAAATAGTGGGTGACGATCCCGGCTCCGCGCCGGAACGATCCGGGTTCGATCTCCTCTCCTCTCCCGTACCGGAAATCCCCGGTTGAGAAGCCACGGAAGATCAGCGCCCCCCCGTCATCGAGCACCCGGACGATCTCGGATGCACACCTCGCCCGGGCCTGTATCCCGAGGTGCCCTGTAACGTGGACAGCGAATACAGCATCGAAGGCCCGCTCCCGGAACGGCAGGTGCGTGGCATCTGCGGCAGCAATATACGGTACCGGGCCCGCGGTGGCGATCTTCCGGCTCAGTGAGGCAGCAGACGGTGAGAGATCGACCGCGATCACTTCAAGCTCCTGCCGGACCAGAGACGAGAGGGTCTTTCCGCTCCCGCACCCGAGTTCGAGCACACGGGAACCGGGGGGTACTGCCGGCAGGTCTCGGGTCAGCCCGGCCCACATCTTTCCCCGGCGGAGGTATTCGCCCTCCCAGACTCCGTAATCCGCCGCCATCTGCAAGATCCTGATCATATTCCGGAGGATCTCCGGAAGCATCAATTTGACGTTGTGCCGACTCCCCGGGCCGGTTCGTCCGAATTATTTTGCCTAAACCGTTTATCTGCCCAAGCAAAGGGCATTGTTCAAACCAAAGAAATTATATAGTTAATCAAAAAAATGTGATATACAGGAACACAGTCTTGAAATTTCCGATACATCTGCCATACCAGTGCCTGCCGGGAGTTCTCCTGTGCTCACCGGTGATACCATGGTGACCGATACCCTTCTCCACACGTCACGTAAGGCGGCCGCAGGCGGGGTCGTGCATACGTACCTCATCGACATCGGCCCCGATATCGAGATCCATGGGATAGGGGAAGACGGGCGGCTCACCTCCACGCCGTTCTTTACCACCGAACCTGTCACGGCAACCCGGTTCTTCGAAGTCGTTTTGGATGCTGCCGGCGCGAATACTCTGGCATCCATCCGGGATATTCGTGTCAGCCCGGTCCATGCGAAGCGCACGGGTGGTCTGTCGCTCTTCGGCTTTGTACTCATCGGCGGGAAGTGGATCGTAACCGAGCGGCCGGAGTTCTCCGGATACGGAAGCCGGCAATGGGCCTATACGGACGATTTCAACCTCCTCCACGTCACGAGCGGGGACATGGACGTCGAGACCATGGCGGGGCTGATCGTAGACCGGATCAACGCCATCGCGAATTCCATCCGGGCGGGAAACCGTGCCCCGTCCCACGCCGAGAACCGGTATGCATACCAGGAGAGCATCTATTCTTTCGTCTCGGGCAGCCGGGAGATGAGGGAGCGCAAGGCGAGGGAGAGACTCCCTGCAGACTTCCCCCCCGTACCGCAGGTCCCGAAACCCTTTGCACCAGTCGCGGCCCCGGTATTTGCCGGCGATCTGCCCGGGACGGCCCTGCCGGAAATATCCATCCCGTCGCTCGAACTTGGCATGATCGAGGAGATCAGCGACGCGAGCTGGCTCTTTGAATGAGCAGTGCAACCCGGCCCCCGTTACGGTCGGGAAGCCTGCAGCCGGGATGCAATGCGTGCCTGCAGGTCATATTTTTCTGCAGAAGTGCACGGTAACTCCACCGTAGCCGGTCCATCCCCCCGGGTTGGAAACACCAAAGCACTCAAATAACCAGTCATGCCAATGTACAATAATTATGCCGGCGCTCCGGCATGGTATCCCATCACCAGCGGCGATATCCCGTGAAAATCCCTGAAGTTCCGGAGGCAGATCCATGACTGAAATCATCTATCATGAGTATCAGCATACCGACAGGAACCACACGGACCATTCGTACCTCATCGATGTCGGTGAAGAGATCGAGATCCAGCAGATCATGGAGTACCGGTGGAAGGTCTTCGACAGCGTCATTTTAAAGCCCCCCCACCCGCAGACCCGCTATTTTGAGCTGATCATCAAGGAATACCGTGCCAACGGCACCTCGACCATAGATGACCTCCATGTCTATCCCGTCATTGCCCGGAAGAAGCCCGATATCCGGTTTTTCCGGTTCCGCATCAGGCACGGGGACTGGCAGATCGTCGAGCGGATCTACAAGAAAGAGAAGACCACCGAGATCCAGTGGATCTACACGGACGATTTCCACCTCTTCGCGATAACCCACGCCCACGAGAACCCGGAGGAGCTGGTGGCCCAGATCGTCGAGAAGATCCACGAGATCGCGGGTTCGATCCGAACGGGATACCGGATCTACTCCCACATGGAGAACCAGCGGATGCGGAGGGACGCCTTCGACGCGGAGATGGACGGGCAGGCCGGCATCAGCATCAACAAGACCGCGATCCTCAAACACCCTGAATTCCAGCTCATCGCCGAGCTTGGCGAGGGCGACCGCAAAAAGATGCAGGACGAGATCCTCAATGATCTCGTCGCTATCGGCGCGACGCTCGATACTTTCGGCGGCTCCAACAAGATCACCGCGAAACTCGAGATCCCGGAGAAGACCGATATCGTCCGGCAGCTCGCCCATATCGAGGAATTGCAGGATCTCGGCTGGCTCTTCGAATAAGCCGTCAGCCCGGGAAGTACTCCTTTTTCCCCGGAATGTAGAGCGCGGCCGAATACTCCCCGATGAAATCCGATTCTGCGAGGAGATCGATGTAGGCCATCTTTCCCGCAACCTCCTCGGCTTCGGCCCTGTGCTTCCGGGAGAGGAGGGCGGCGCAGGCTCCGGCGAGCGACCCGTTCCCGATGTGGTGGTACTCCGCACGGGAAAAATCCGGGATTATCCCGAATCCCGTGACCGTGCGCATGTCCGTGAATTCCCCAAAAGCGCCGGCAAGGTAGACGTGTCGGACATCCCCTGTCCGTATGCGGTACTTATTCATCAGGACCCCGATAGCCCCGCAGGCAGCGGCTTTTGAGTCCATCAGGTACGCCATGTCCGCGCCGGTGATGGTGATGTCCCGGCCCGTAGCCGTATGCTCCTTTGAAACCAGGACGAACTCCAGGCCGCCCGGCCCGGACCGGACGCCGGGTTTCCCGTCCACGATCTTCCCGGTGAAGTCGATGATCCCTGCAGTAAACATCGCGTACGCAGCATCGATGATACCGGAGCCGCAGATGCCGACCGGCTTTGCATCGCCGACGGTCTTTATCGTGACGATACCGGAGGAGGGATCGATCCCGACATGCTCGATGGCCCCCCGCATCGCACGCATGCCGGCCGCAACGCCCGCACCTTCAAAGGCGGGGCCGGATGCGCAGGACGCGGAGGCGAGCCACTCGGAATTCCCGAAGACCAGCTCGCCGTTGGTCCCAAGATCGATCATGAGGGAGAGTTTATTGGAAGCGTACATCCCGCTGACCACCACATCGCCAACCGCGTCGCCCCCCACAAACCTGCTGACGTTCGGCAGGCAATATGCGTATGCACCGGGATCCGCGGCGAGTCCCAGTTCGCGGGCCCGGATAATGACCGGTGAACGCGGGATGGCCGTACCGACCTGCTCGAGAGGCGCCGGGTCCCGGCCGGTGAGGAGCCAGACCATCACGGTGTTACCGGCGATGCAGAGATCGGTGGCCTGCTCCGGCCGTATCCCGGCCTCGCGTGCAAGGTGGGTGATGACCGTGTTTATAGTGGTGATCGCCGCCTTCTGGAGCTCGTCTCTCCCCTTGCGGTCCCTTGCCACCGCGATTCGGGTGATCAGTTCTTCGCCATACGTGATCTGCCGGTTCAGGGCCGATCCCCGGGCAAGGACCCTGCCATTCCCAAGATCGACGAGCGCGCCGGCAACCGTCGTCGTCCCGAGATCGATGGCGATCCCGAAGTTCTCCGCCCGGGTATCCCCTTCGCTTATCCCGGTGAGCTCGGGATATCCCGCCGCGGTGCTGATCGTGACAGTAAGCGGGGATTCGGATCCGACAAGCCGATCGTGCTGCTCCTGGGTCATACGCGGGCGCTGCCCGGTGTACCCGGCGAACCGGAGGGACCGTTGCCGGGAGAACCGGAATGACCCTCCGGTATCGGTCAGGTATTTCGCAGCGGAAGGCTCCAGCGCCCCGGCAATATCGGTGACTGAGAGGAGGATCTGGGGCGCATCGATCCTGCTCTCGACCGGAATGGTGAACTCGCAATTGCCGGTTATGATCGTCCTGCACGCGAGCAGGTAGCCTCCGGCAATTTCAGCTGCTGAAAGCCCCCGGGGGCTTGCCACGGCGATCTGTTCGCAGGGTCCCCGGATATGGATGATCCGGCACTTCCCGCACTCGCCTTTCCCGCCGCAGATGCTCTCGAACCGGATCTCCGCTTCCCGGATCGCGACAAGGACCGTCGTACCTGCCGGTACGCTCACGATCCGGTTCATGGGCTGGAAGATGACGGTGAACAGCTCTGCCATGTCTGCCTCAGTTGAGCGTTACGGGTCGGATTCCGGATCTGCATGCCGTGGCGGGCTGCAGGAACCATCCCTGCCGGCCGTGCTTTACGGTTCTGGCGGCCAGCGGGCCTTGAGGAACTGCGCGAGCCCGCTCGAATCTTTCGGCCCTACGAGTACCTTCCACCCTGTCACCTCTTCTGCCTCACCGCTCAGGCGGGCGGCAAGGCCCGGGATGACGAGGTTCCGGTGGCTCACGAGATCGGTGACACCGGAATCCGCAAGCGAAGCGGCAATCGACTCCGCGTTGAGGTACCGCCCCGCAACCGCACTCTCTACCGACAGCCCCCCGGTATCGATAACGATCAGGTAGCAGTCGATGCTTGCGGCCTTGATGTCGGACTCTACGGTGAAATAGGTGAGCGCGTAGTTTGTGGTGAGAAGGACCGGCGAGCTCCGGCCCGGTTTCCCGAATGTCCTCACACCGGCCTCGACCGAGACCGGTTTCCGTGGGTCGGTGTACAGGCTGAAGCGCCAGATCAGCTGCGGCAGGAGGACCCATCCTTCGAGGCTGTGCATGATGAGGAGATCGGCGTACCGCGAGAGGAGCATCGACGCAGTGACCGCTTCCTTCCACCTGAGGACCTCCTCCGAGATCTCATCCCCGCACCAGACGGTCATCGGCACTCCGATGAGGGGGAAGCCGAAGAGGGGATCGAAGGTGCGGCATGCCTGGGTCCGGATCGCCGTGAAATTGTCGATCGTAGAGGAGATACCGTCACTGGAAAATGTCCCCGGGTCGAGGACGAGATCCTCAACGCCGTATGCGATCAGTGTCCTGACGAGCGACCGGAGGAGAGGGAGGTCGCCGGGCGCGAAAACGGCGAGCGGGCAGCGGTGCTGGAGGGCCAGCTCGGCCATCTGCTTCCAGTTCTTTTCGTCCGCGGCGTAGATGAGCGGGCGCCGGTCCCGGCAGGAGGTGAGGCCGGCCTCCATGACCCGGGGGTCCGGGGCGCAGAGGATGAGGGGGAGGCTGCATTCGCCGGAGACTTTCTTCACCGCGTCCCGGAACGTGTCGGGATCTCCCGAGGTGCACCGGATCGCAATCGCATTGAGACTGAGGCTGCGGCCGATGTAATTGTAGGAGAAACCGGTGATCCGCCGGATCCGGTCGAGGAACTCGGTCTCGGGCATCAGGTCGTGGACGTCGATCGCAATCGGGGACGGGTTGTGGTACGTGAACTCGTGGCGCTGGAGCACGTACTTCCCGCCGACGGTGACCTCGTTCCCCGCCGGCCCGAACGTGACTGCCTTCACCGGCGGGGCGAGGAGCTCGGTTAGCTTGAGAAACGCGGCCCGGAATTCCGGAGTGAGAAGGGGGAGGCATTCGCTAAGAACGATCTCCCCGTTGACAACACGGGTGGCAAACGCCATACAGTTTGCCTCCCGGCACTCGCGGCAGTTCGTCCCCGGGAGTAACTTGTATACGTCGATGGGGCTGATCTCCCGGATGCCCTTCTTCCGCGTCGTTTCTGCCTCTGCCGCGGTCATACTCTGACTCCCACCCAGTCCCGAATACGGGCTGCGTCGGCATTCCCGGGCGTGCCGAGCCTGCCGGCTATGTCGCGGAGCGTGAACACGGCAGCCGGGTGCATCATCATGTAGATGTCGATCCCTGCGAGGAGGAGGGTGAGTGCGTTGATCGTCTCCCAGACCGGCCCGCGGAGTTCCCGGGACCCGTACTCGGGTGCCATCTTCATCCACGTCTCCCGGGCTCCCCATGCGTTGGTCGAAGCCGAGATGACCGGGTGCTGGAGTTCGGTGTCCCCCATCAGCGCAGCGTACCGCGCCCGCTCGTGGATGGAGAACGAGTACTCGAGGCCGTACCCGAGCGCGACGGTCGTGAGGTCCATGACGATCCGTTCCGGCGGGAGGTACTCGTACAGGCGCCGGTTGAGCTCCTTTGCGCTGTTCAGGTCAAGACCGGTGAACGCAAGTACGAGATGGCCGTACCGTTCCGCCGCTTTTGCGACCGGTTCAAGGGTCTTTGCCTCGGCCATGTCGAGCGTGACGGAGTTGAGGAGGAGGCGTTCGCCTTCGGCCATTGCCGCCACTTCGGCAAAGACGAGTGCGTCCTTCTTCGGGTCGCCACAGCCGCCGACAATGATCGGGACGTCCACGGCCTGCAGGACCTCCTCGACAGTTTTTGCTGCTTCTCTCGGCGACGAGTCGCGGATGAGCGGGTCGGTGCTCGTAAGGTGGACGGCGACGAGATCCGCGCCGAACTTTCTCACGTTCATCCGCGCCCACTCGGCCGGGTCGCCTATTACCTCGCGGACATTCTCCTTCAGTACTTTCGGGAGCTGCACCTCCATATCGAAGACATCGAGCGCGATTGCCGGCAGGTTGCCAGCGGGATGAGTGGGATCGGAGTACGCGGGTGCAGTAGCGCCGCCAATCGTGATTGACCGGCACCGGCTGCCTCCGGATGCCTTCGTCGCGCCGAGAACAACCTCCCGCACCTTTGCGGGATACGAGACTGATAACGGGATATACTGTTCCGGGATAAGCTCCGCCGGTTTTACCCGGGCAGGCGGGGCTTGATCCGCGTTAGGGAAATGAGAGAATGCGCCTACCGGAATGAAGAGCTCGAGATCGCCGATATCGATGGTAACATTGTCGAGTTCGAGCTGGCGGACGCCCTGGAGCATCTCGAGGATCTGCGGGGCGAGGGTCCTGATCCGTTCGCCATCGATCCGGTTCGTCGGGTCGTCGCCGGTCAAGGGGCCCCTCCCTTCCGCCGGCCGGGATCGGCCGGCTGAATGATTACTTTCTCAGCGGTGATCCTCGCGTTCTTGAGGACGACACGGAAGCCGCCGACGTTTAACGGGATGTCGCCCGCGGAAAAGACCGGGGCCGGCATGCCGTTCACGCCCGGTGTCCCGGATTCGGCCGTCCACCGTGCGGTGACCGGATGGCCGTGCTCCCGGAGGAATGCCTTCAGCTCGGGGACGGATGTTACGTCTTTCTCAGTCGCAATGCTGCCGTACACCTCTCCGGGGATGAAACCTTTCAGTTTCTCCTTGGTATCGGAAGGCATCCAGACGACCCGGCCATACCCTCCGTCGGCGTGCAGGAACTTCCCCGACCGCATGTACTCGATGGAGATGCCGTGAAAGCCGTCAACCTGACGGCCGCCGGCGGTGGAGTCGGCCATCGTGGAGAAGGCGAGGCCGTTGACGGAGACGTCGCGAAAACCGCGGAGGACGATGCCGAACCCGTCCACCTCCGGAATGTAGAAGGCGATGCCCTCGAAGCAGCCGCAGGAGGTGTGAGGGTACCCGAACGCAGTATAGAGATGGATCCTGCTCACTTCGCCCATCGACCGCTTCTTCGCGCTCTCGTTGATGCCGGCATATTCCCCTTTCTCGGGGTCGAGGCACTCCCCTTTTTCGATGGCAAAGATCGGTCCCTTAGGATCGATCCCCGCCGCTGCGCGGCCGTCGAACCAGCTGATGGCCCCGCAATTGGCGTACCGCTGGGGGGTGATGACGCAGACGTGCGAAGGGGCAAACGACTGGCAGAGCGCGCAGCCGTAGAAGGTGTCGACCTCCTCATCGGAAAGTCCGCGGGCCCTCGCATCCCTGGCCTCGTACGCAGCCATCGCTTCTTCATACAGAGGGTGGATCTTCTCTGGGTCGGTGATGAAGGTGACCTGGATCTGTTCGATGAGCGGGAGCTCCGTCTTCATCAGTCCGGCGAGCACCTGCCCGACAAGCCGGAGCGAGGAAAGCCCTTTCCTGAATGACTTCTTCGAGAGCCGGATCCAGATGTCGTACCGCTGGTTGAGGTGCATGTACCCTTCGATGTAGTTGGAGTACTCGTGAATGCGCCGTTCGATAACCCCCTCGAGATCCTTCTCAAGCCGGGCACCGGCGATGTCGATGAGGATTCCCAGGGGGTACGACTTTCCCTCTTCCATAGCGGAGAGATCGGGGCCGACGACCGAGATCTCGCCGTCCCTGACTTCGCCGGGGGTCCGAACCCGGACGAGCTCGAACTTCTCCTTAACCGAGGGGCCGCCGAGCTCAACCTGCATATCGTTCTTCCGGACGCGCTCGCCTTCATGCACGAGGCCCACCTCGACGGGAATGGTGTCAAACATGGTAAGTTCCTGGACTCGTCAGTCGCCAAGATTCTCAACGATTCCGCGGAGATTAACCGACCAGTCTTTGATGGTGCTGTTCGGGAACGACCAGCTCGCGTTAGGCTGGTACACGCAATCGAGAGTCATGGTCTTTAAGGACGGGGCGAAGTGCTTGAGCCCGGAGAGGATCGTCCACTCCATGGAGTACGGGAGACCCACGAAAATCGCGAGATCGTATGCGTCCTTCCCGTCCAGCCCTTTCCATCCTGTGTCGGTCAGCCGGTTCGCGATATCGACCGCCGGCATCACGGCTGCCGGTGCAAAGCCCCGGCTTGTGAACTCCCGGTTCGTACTCGCCGAGACCACGACCGGGATCCGCGCTTTCCTCGCAAGCTCGATGATATAGTCGATGAGCTTCTTTCCTTCGACTTCGTACTCGACGATCCCCCGGCCCGCGATGATGATCGGTCGCTTTGCCCGCCGGATCATGGCGTCTGCTATGTCCGGCTTGATGATGAGGGACGCCTTCTTGGGGCCGGGGATCTCCGCTGTCTGCCAGGACTCGTTCATCGGCATAGATCACACCTTCGTCTTCCGGACCATCCGGGCGAGCAGGGTCGGGTCCGGGATGGGAGATTCTTTCCATTCACGGTCATGGAGAATCTGTTCGATCTCGGCCCTCATGGTGACCGGGATGTCGGCACGGGTGCGGACAAGCCGGTGGAGGTCGGAGGGCATCTCGCCGATGAGCCGCCGGTGGAGGTCGATGTAGTTGGTGAGCTTGATTGCCCGCCCCTTGCTCGTATCGTTCGGGCGCATGGTCAGCTTCGCCACCATCACCATCGCCTCCTCCTTGGTCTCGGCGGCGAAGAAGAGGTGCTCGGGCACCGGTCCGCCGTACACACGCTCGCCGGTCCTCGCGTCGTACGTGTACCAGTCCTCGTCGTGGTCGGCCCTCCCGAGGAGCATGCGCCGGTACTTGGTTCCGTGGGGACCGACCACAACGGGAATGCCAAGGCGCCAGAAGCCGGCTGCGATGGACGCCGCTTTCTGGGACATCGCGCCCCATGCCACGCCCACCGCGCCGACCCGGTTGTGTACATAGTCGGCTATTTCCTCGTAATTCCCCCGGAGCGGGCGTTTTGCAAAGATGCTCGCGATCTTGACCGCCGCGCCGGCAATGTGGGCGTTTGCCACGCAGGAGCCGACGTTGACAATCCCTCCAGCCTCAAAGGCGCCGGAGTACTGCTCGTACGCGG
Organism: Methanoregula sp.; assembly: GCA_035515395.1. Classification (GTDB taxonomy): domain Archaea; phylum Halobacteriota; class Methanomicrobia; order Methanomicrobiales; family Methanospirillaceae; genus Methanoregula. The sequence continues at coordinate 17,572 of DATJBJ010000072.1, forward strand.
TCTTCCCTTCTTCGTCGCGGTACATCCCTGCCGATATCGCGGAGCAGCCGGAGGTGCAGACAATGTACCGCCTCTTCGCAAATTCCATGGCCATCTCCGCCACTTCACGTGCCCCTTTGGGGAAGTTTGCGCACCCGACAAATGCAACCACGCCCGGAATCTCGCCGAGGACAATCGGCCCGCCCACTTCGCGGATCTCGATGTCCCGGATCGCGCCGCGGCCGGTCCGGATCCGGAAGGTCTCGCCGCGGGTCGTTCTCCCTGCCGCGGCGACGATGAGGGAATGGACCGCAATCTTCTGAGGGCAGGCCGATTCGCACCTGCCGCACCCTACGCATTCGTCATAGAGCCCGGCGAGGGCGGAAAACGATCCCGCCGCGGCCGCCTTCATGGCCTGCGGGACTGGGAGGTCGTTCGGGCACGCCCTTCGGCAGAAGACGCACTGGGTGCACCGCTTTGCCACGTCGGCGAGCTCGGTCTCCGATGGCAGGACTTTGAATTTCTTCCGCCGGGGTGCAATCTGGACCGCGGTCCTTGCGGCGACCTCTCCCACCTTCCCGGGGTCGAGGATGAGAGCCCCGGGCACTTTCCCGCTGGCGAGATCCGCTACGATTGCGTCTGCCGGGTCATGGGTCCGATCGGGAAGGCCGAGACAGTTCTTCTCACTCGTGGCGATGAGCGGGGCATGGACGGCGGCCGTTTCCTGGAGGGTGTCAGTCCGGATGCACTGTTCGTCGATAACGATGACATCGGGAACTCCGGACCGGATGTACCGAAGCTGCCACGATATTGGACCGATGATCTTTGCCGACGGAGAGTACCGGGTGACGTCGAGCGCTGTGCAGCAGATGCCGGTGACCTCGACCCCGGGAAGGAGGTTGTGTTCCCGGAGATAATCGATGATACCGGCAGAAGGCGGCACATTGTGCCCGATCACGAGAATGACCGGCTTCGTCATGTCCACGGTTCCAAGGCCGAGGTCGGCGAGAGGGGAATCCGGGTCCGCCTTCGGAAACCCGAGGGCCGAGACCTGGGCGATGTCGGCGACTTCCATACCGACGTGATCGATCATGCCCGCGTGGAGAACCTTGGATTCGAAGTCGAGGTTGTTGCCTTCCTGCCCGGTGTGGGTCACCGCGAGGAGTTGGGTCACCTGGTTCTCGCAGTAGTCGAGCACCTGTTCGAGATCCCCGAGGACCATGGGTTTAATTCCGCAGACGAGCCGTATGAGTGGGGCCTCGACCTCGACATCGATCCCCCCGGTATCGATGGGATGGTCATGGCCGAACTGCCCGGTGAGCCAGGTGAGGAGCTCCCGGGCGTGGCTGACATGGGTGGCTGCGCCGATGCAAGCAGCAAGGAGGACCGTGCGCGACTGCTGTGCGGGCATCGATATACCGCAGGCGCCGCGCTTGTTACCGGTAAGGTCGCATTTCCCGTACGTGCAGAGGCAGCAGAGATCGCAAAAGGGAAGGTAGAAAGGCTTGTACCTCTTCAGGAGAACCATGTCCCAGTTCCGGAAGGTGGTGAGCGAGGGGAATGGAGTCGGTCCCATAGGCTCGGTCCAGCTGTCGGCGGTGAACGAGCCGACCGAGATGCTCAGGTCCCTGAACCGGGCGAGGTCGGAGGTCAGTTCCTTTATGGTTACATTCACTCCTTTCCTGCCCACGGGTCCACCACCGGAAAATACCAGTTATAGATTGAGGGATGAGCGACTTAAGACTTGCGAACAGGACACCCGATACGGTCATCACCATTGTACGACCCGGTGAGTCTTGCAATTTTCCAGGGTGTCCGGGAATCAAAAAAGTTCATTTTTTCAAATCAGTACACTCTGCAGGTTCTTGCCCAGGTAGTGCCCGCTCCATAATCCCCGCAACCGACCGGTATGCCGCGGAATCTTCCGGGATTTCGAGAAGCGACCGGCCTGCGAGGACATAGTCCGCAACGACGGGATCGTACTCGACCTTACCGAGATACGGAAGGCCGGTCTCTGCCGATGCCCTCCCGCCGAGTCCTGCGGGGAAGGCGTATCCGCCTATCACGTAGAACCGGTTGAAGCTGATACCGACCTCGCGGATAACCCGGTATGCCCTCTTGAC
>DATJBJ010000073.1:0-23300 GCA_035515395.1 Methanoregula sp.
ATGCCGGCGGAGGTGGCGGCGGGGTCCAGACGACGTACGCGGCCGGCACCGGCGGTGGCGGTGGCGGCGGCAATGGCAGCAGCACCGGAGCAGGAGGGGCTGCCACCTTCTACGGCGGTGGCGGTGGCGGTGGCAATAGCGGACCCGGCAATGGGGGCAACGGCTACCAGGGAGTCGTCATCATCAAATACTATTGATCCCTGCCGTGTGCCCGGGGTTAAGCGGAGAGAAAAGACCTCATCAGCGACAAACGGCTATCGTTCTTTTATCCTGCCGGATACGAACAGGAAAGAAGCGCCGGGGCTGTGGATGAAGCCGGGACATCCGAAATAAATCAGACGTTGTTAATGTGTCTCGGCATTACATTTCATGTCACTCACAACGAATCCAACCAACAGAATGGGATCGCCCAGGCCCCGGAGACTGCTCAACCGGTAGCTTCCGTCCAGTAGATTCCATCGGTCGAATACCAGGCATCATTCAGGAGTCCGGTATTGCCATACCCCCCGATCACCCACATCTTATTGTCGTATACAACAGCGGAATGACCTTCACGTGCCGGGAACGCCGCTGAAGCGTTGGCCTCTGTCCAGCTAACCCCGTCTGCCGAATACCAGACAGCGTTTGATAACCCGGCATCGGTAGCCCCGGCAATCACCCACATCTTGTTATCGTACGCGACGGACGCATGTGCGTACCGCGGGGGGAAATGTGCCGGCATTGGGTTTTTACCGGACCCGGGACCTCCCGCGTCGGTCTTCGCCGGTGTAGTAACGTTCACGAGCGCTTCTCTCGTAACGCTGTCTCTCCCGTCGGCATTTGACGATGTCAAACTGATATCATACGTTCCCGCTGAAGTATATGTGTGCACCGGATGCTGCACGGACGTTCCCATGGCAGAGGTGAAGCGCCACACATCGTTGTCTGCGGTACTATCTTGCAGCCCGCCCGTCAGAACGATACTGCCGTCTTGCATTTCCACAGCGGAAAAGAAGCCTCGTGCCGGCCAACCTGCCCCGGCAGTAAGTCGGCCCCAGGTCGCACCGTTATCAGTAGACCGCCACACATCGTTCGTTTCTCCGCCCGCGAGGATGATACTCCCGTCCGGCATAGCAAAGGTGCTCGATCCTACCCTCGGCGACCATCCTGCGTCTGCGGTCACAAGGCTCCAGCTTGCGCCTTTGTCCGTCGACCGCCACACGTCGTTCAGGGGCTGGTCGAAGCTGTTGAAACCGCCCATCAGCACGATGCTGCCGTCCGGCATCGCCACGGCGCTCTGCTCGTATCGTCCCCCCCATGCTGCATGTGCGGTCATCCGGGTCCACGTTGCGCCCCCGTCGGTCGACCGCCATGTGTCATTCAGGTGGGCGCCGTACTCCCAGCCGCCCATGAGGACGATGCTGCCATCCGGCAGCACCACGCTGCTCGCGAAGTGACGTGCGGGCCACGCTGCACCCGCGGTCACCAGGTCCCACGTTGCGCCTTTATCCGTTGAGCGCCAGACATCATTCCACTCGCCCCTGTCATTCCAGCCTGCCATGAGCACGATGCTGCCATCCGGTATCGCGACGGAGTCGAACCCCCACCTCTCCTGCCAGCCTGCAGACGAGGTCATCCGGCTCCACGTTACCCCATTATCCGTTGAGCGCCACACGTCGTTCAGGTAGATGGCAGGGGTATGGAAACCATTGACTCCGCCCAAAACGATAATTCCTCCATCCGGCATCGCGACGCTGGCGTGCCCGTATCGTGCCGGCCACGAGGCATTGCCCGTCTGCAGCGTCCACGGTTCATCGCCGAAAAACCATGTCGAGCCCGTGGGACTGCCGGCCGATATATCGGTAAAGGAGACGGGCAGCGGTGCCGGGCCGGAAGTGACATTCGCTGAAAAATCCGGGGATGGGGCCTCGCCGGCAACGGATCCGGTAAGGGAGAGCAGGAGGACAGATACCATGCAGGCGAGAAGAGCGGTGCGTGAGAGCGACATATCATTCATAATCTGTCTGTTCTTTCAGGTTGGTTTAATAAATTTCCGAAATTAATTCCAGAATAGTAAAAAAATGGGTTTCTTAACGAATTGGGAAAAAAGACCCGATTAAAATTTTTTCCTCTCCCTTTGAAGGATTATTGAAGGTCAATTTGTCGATCGCGCGTGGAGAAATCGGGATTTCTGAGTTTTGAGGATTTCCTTTGCATTCGATCTTTATCATGTGTTCTTTGGGGTTTTACGGTTCCTGCTGGGTGGAAACGGGGGGGCAGGAAGGTCTGCCCCGGCAACAACGAATTTGTTATGGGTAACGCGAACATTAGGGTAATTTTTTTCTCTTTCTTGCCGTCGCTCTTGTATTTACAAAAGAATCACGCCGGCTTGATCTCCACCAGTTTCAACGCCCGTCCCTTGTCGCAGATCTCCGGTGCATTGCCGATAACGTCGGCGACGATATACTTCTCCCCGTCGACGACCCCCTCCGGCCGGCAGAGCGCGAAGCTCCGGCACTCGCCCCGGTTGCAGGAGAGTTCGACCTTGATCTTCGAGTTGACAATCGCCATGTCGGCGTTGATCAGCATGGTGACGGGCGCGTCCATCACCTCGACCGCAGTAGCGCCATTCAGGTGCACCGGGCACTCGTGGTGAGTGGTCCTGACCGTGACGATCCGGTAACGCCTGCCCTTCTGGAGGTTATTGCAGGCCTTCTTCACCTTGCAGTTGTCACACTCCGCGGCCTCGCCCTCGTAGATGAACTCCGTGCCCTGCCTGGCGAGCACCGTCCCGACCAGGGTAACCTTCGTCTTCGATTCCGCCATTGTCCCTCACTCCGCATACAGCATCTGCACGAGATGCTCTGCCGATTCACGGGTGATACCCATGTCGAATATAGTGAAACGTTCCGGGCGAATAGTCTTTGCCATCAGGAGGGCCTCGACCGCGGTCGCGTCGTCTATCCCCACGTCGGCAGGGGTCGTCGGTGCCCCGATTTCCTTTAAGGACGTTCGGATGGCCCTCCAGTCGCCCCCGTGGAGGTACATCGAGATGATGGTCCCGATCCCACAGCTTTCGCCGTGGAGGGCCTTGCCCGGCGCGAGCCGGTCGAGCGCGTGGGAGAACTTGTGCTCCCCGCCGCTCGCGGGCCGGGAGGAACCGGCGATGGACATCGCGACCCCGCTCGAGACCAGCGCTTTGATGACGAACCGTGCCGACTGCTCCATATGCGGCTTGATGATGTGGGCGTTCTGCACCAGGATCTCGGCGGTCATTTTCGAGAGGGCGATGGCGTACTCACTCATCGGCTCGCCCTTTACCCGGTGGGAGAGCTCCCAGTCGAGAATTGCGGTGTAATTGGAGATTATGTCGGCACAGCCGGAGGCAAGGAGGCGGTGGGGGGCGGAAGCGATGATGCCGGTATCGGCTACGATCGCGACAGGCGGCTGGGCCTCGAGGGACGCGTTCCCCTCGCCGGTTGGGATGGAAGCCCGGGCAGAGGCAATCCCGTCATGGGACGCGGCTGTTGGGACGCTGATGAACTGCAGGTCGAGGTTGTAGGAGGCGATCTTCGCCGTGTCGATCACCCGCCCGCCGCCGACCCCGATGACGAAGTCCACGTCCGCCGCGGCCTTCTCAGCCTTCCGGATGATCGCGGAGCTGATCTCTTCGGCGATGAAGACCTTCACGTCGCAGCGGTCTGCAAGGCTTTGCCGGACTTTCTCGCCGGCGAGGCCTATCGTCCCCTTCCCGGAGATCAGGAGCGCAGAAGAGCCGAGCTTCAGGTCCCCGCATACGGATGGGATCTGGCCGAGGACGTCATGGCCGATTACCACGTCCCGGGGCAGCTGCATCCAGCTGGACTTGTCAAAGCCTCGTTCTTTGAGTAATTTTATGGGGTCTGCGCTCATTCTAATCAAGGATGATTAGTGATTTCATCTACAAATACTACATCGATCCCATACGATACGAGCAACCCTATAATACCGTAGAGACGATCACCTACGCGATCTTTCTCATCCTGGCCGTCTATCTCATCTACCGCTGGTTCCGGCAGTCGGAGTTCTCCCTCGACGAAAAGTTCGTGCTCGCCACTCTGCCGTACGTCGTCTTCGGCGGCGTCCTCCGCGTGGTCCAGGACACCCACATGATCCAGGGCGACATCCAGTTCGCGCTCGTCACCCCATTCATCTATGTCGTTATCTTCGCGTACGCCTTCGGGATCCTCCTCCTCTCCCGGTACCTGGAGAAGTCCGGGTTCACCGACAACTACATGAAGATCTATTCGGGGCTGGGGATATTCTCGGTCTTCGTCACGGCCCTCGTCCTCATCGCGTGGGGCATGAACCACACCCGCATCGATCTTTATGTCCTCGTCACGATCCTCGCGATGGCCGCGAGCGCGAGCTTCGCGGTCTGGACATTCATGCGCTATGTCCTCTCGTGGAAGTACGTCGGTGACCCGCTCTACGTTACCCTTCTCTTCGGCCAGCTCCTCGACGCGAGCGCCACGAGCTTCGGGATCGATCTCCACCCCGGCGTAAAATACATCGAGCAGCATGTCGTGGGGTCGCAGCTGATCGACCTGACCGGCACCGCGTTCATCATGTTCCCTCTGAAACTCGTCGTCCTCTTCCCGGCGATTTACGTCATGCAGCTCTACCGGAAGGAGGCGAACCCCGCGTTCTGGAACCTTGTGCTCCTCGCGATGATCACCGTGGGCCTTGCACCGGGAATCCGGGACATGGTCAGAATGGTGCTGTATGTCTAATTCCCCCCTCGCAAACGCCATCATCGTCGCTTTCCTCCTCTTTTTTGCCACCGTCACGGTCGGGTGGGTCGGCACCGCCCAGAACCCCGCCATTGGCGAGCAGCTGATGTCGGCCTTCCAGAAGGAAGTCGCCGGGGAGATCATCAGCACCAACGCGTTCGACATCTTTGTAAAACTCTTCTTCAACAATCTCGAAGCCTGCGTTCTCCTCTTCCTCGGCGGAGCATCGTTCGGCATCCTCACGATCTTTATCCTCAGCCTCAACGGGGTCGTCATCGGTGCGGTCATGGAGATCGTCCATACCGACCACTCCGCCCTCTTCGTCGCCGCCGCGATCCTGCCGCACGGGATCTTCGAGATCCCGGCCTTCATCATCGCGGGTTCCCTTGGCATCCTCCTCGCCCAGTCGCTCATCCAGGAATGGTACGGCACCGGCGATTCGGCAGAGACCGCGAAGGGCTATGCCCGGGCCTTCCTCCTTTGGGTCCTCCCCCTCGTTCTGGTCGCCGCCTTTGTCGAGGCTTTTATTACGCCGGTGGTCATACATTTAGTGGTTTAAGGAAGCTGTTTCATGGACGAGGATGCGGGCGCCCTGCCGCCGAAGACCGACTTTTCCGGATGGTATAACGACCTCCTCTGGCGGGCTGAGATCATGGACGTCCGCTACCCTGTCAAGGGGCTTTACGTCTGGTACCCGTACGGGTTTGCTATCCGGAAGTTCGTGTACCAGCGGCTGCGTGAGCTCCTCGACCGCGACCACGAAGAAACGCTCTTCCCGCTCCTCATCCCCGAGCAGGAATTCATGAAGGAGGCCGAGCACATCAAGGGCTTCGAGGACGAGGTCTATTGGGTGACCCACGGGGGGACGACCCCGCTCGAGGTCAGGCTCGCGCTCCGGCCGACGAGCGAAACCGCAATCTACCCCATGTACGCTCTCTGGGTCCGGTCCCACGCCGATCTCCCGATGAAATACTACCAGATCGTAAACACTTTCCGGTACGAGACGAAGCAGACCCGGCCCCTCATCCGCCTCCGGGAGATCACTTCGTTCATGGAGTCGCATACCGTCCACGCGACCTGGCACGAGGCGGAGGCACAGGTGGAGTACGAGATCGCCCTCACTCAGGAATTCTACGACACCTTCGGGATCCCGGTCATCGTCTCGATGCGCCCCGACTGGGACAAGTTCCCCGGGGCGGACTACACCATGGCGGTGGACGCGATCATGCCCAATGGGAAGACGCTCCAGTGCGGGACGGTTCATCACCTCGGCACTCATTTCTCTAAGACCTTCGGCATCACCTACGAGGACACCGAAGGGGTGCAGCAGCTTGCGAACCAGACGTGTTATGGCATCTCCGAGCGATCCATTGCTGCACTCATCAGCCTCCACGGCGACGACAAGGGTCTCGTCCTCCCGCCGGCAGCGGCGCCGGTGCAGGCAGTCATCATCCCGATCACCATCGGGAAACGCCACGAAGATGTCATGGCCGCGGCGGAAAAGCTAAAGGCCGAGCTCACCGCTGCGGGGTTCCGTGTAAAGCTCGATGCCCGCGACGTGCGCCCGGGAGCGAAGTACTACTGGTGGGAGCTCCGCGGCGTACCGCTCCGGCTCGAGCTCGGACCGAGAGATCTCGACGCCGGGAAGGTCATGGCGGTGAAGAGGACCGGGGGGAAGTCAGCGATCGATCTTGCAACGGTAGCTGACGGGGTCGGGTACGTTCTTGCGGAGATCGCGGATAATATCCGGGCCCGTGCCGACGAACACACGAAGTCGCGCCTCTGTTCAGTGGAGACGATGGAAGGCCTCTGCGCAACGCTCAACGCGGGAAAGGTCGCAGTCATTCACTGGTGCAAGGACCGGGCGTGCGGGGATATCATTGAGGAGAAGACGAACGCGAGTGTTCTTGGAACCGACGTGCGGTCGGAGTTCATCACCTGTACTGACGGCTGCTGCATAGCCTGCGGGAAGCCGGGGAAGGCGACGCTCGTGGGAAGGTCGTACTGAGATTTGGGATCTTTCCCTTATTTCATTTTTTTTGTGAATTTAACCCTGAAATGCAATTTTTTTAAGATACATCTCTCGTCATTTGAAACCGCCGATCCCTGTATTTTTTTTTGCGATGCCCGCCGCCGCAGTCAAAAACTGATGCCTTCTCCCAGTCTTCGGCTGTCCCCACCGGGGGCCGGACCGACCCCAAGGTCAGGTCTGGCTGGAGAAAATTCTCAGGAGAGAATTTTCGACCCGCCCCCGCGGCGAATCAATTCCTTGTTTTGACTTAAGGAATTTGTCAGCCGTGCCCAGGAGAGGTCCTGAGGCGGGAAGTCCCCGTAAATACAAATTTGTTATCGCGTGGACGAACGGGGGAGTAGCCACCATTTTCCGCCAGCGCTTTTCTTTGGGCAGATCAGGAAGGAATTTCCGGCATTTAAAATTTTATCGAAGAAAATGATGCAGCAGTAGTTTTCCGGACCCGGTCATTTTTAACTCCTACAGGGTAAAGTACTGGATTATATGGACCAGGACAAACGGGAGGATTCGGGGGCGGCATATATTCCCGAGCGGTACCGGCAGCAGTTCGCGGCACGGCAACGGCGGCGGAAGCTGATGAAACTGTCGGCGGTGACGGTAGCGATCGTCTGCGTCCTCGCTGCGATCCTTCTCGCGGCCGGCTCGGGCCTCCTTCCCGTTCCCCTCCGGCAGTTCACTCCGGGGCCAGCACCCATAACCCCCGCCAGTACCACTACAGCCATGCAAACGACGCAGGTGACACCGGTTCCGCAGGGGGCGCAGAGTGCGACGATGACAGCAGTGCCTGTTGCGAACGCCTCCGGCCCGGTCTTCTCTCCGGCCTTCCTCGCCGTAGTCCCTGATACGAACACTATCAGCACCGCCCGGGCACTCGCGTTCATCAGCCAGGATTATCCCCTGTCCGCGTACACGCTTCTGTCCGGGGATATAACCAACCTGGCGGGGCGGCAGCTCTACGCGTTCTCCCTCCGGCCTGCAGGCAACACTTCCGCGTCCTTTACCGCGTATCTCGACGCAGCTACCGGCGATCCTTACGCGCCCGGCCAGGATTCGGCGGCGGTTTCCCTTGCTGCGGCCCGCAATACTATTGCCGATACGTTCACGGCAGTCCACCCGGACCAGATCCGGGTGATGTACAGCAAGGGGACCGGCATCCCCCTCTGGAATTTCACGCTCTACCAGGCCCTGGTACCGGCCCTCTCCGGCTCCCTCGATGCAACCTCCGGGCAGGTCCGCTCATTTGCCCGGAACATCAGCGATGCCGGGAGGCCGGCAGCAGCCGCGATCGATATCAGCGCTGCACGGAAGATCGCGGAAAGCTACATCAACGGCAGGAACGGCCCGGTCGCGGTCAACCTGAGCATCGGGCGGTACATGCCAGCGGGTCCGGCAGGGTCGGCGGTTGCAGGGCAGTACCTCTTCACGTACAGCCGGCTCGTCAACGGGTACCCCTGCGATTCCGAGGGGTTCACCGTCGCCGTAGACTCCGTGTCCGGCGAGGTGACCCGCTATGAGCGGCGGTGGGAAGTCCCGGAATTTTCGTTCAGGCCCTCCCCGGTACCCTCGGTCCTCCAGCGCGATGTGACCTATACGGTGCTCAAAAAGGCACAGGACCTCTATCCCGGCCTTGCACCGAACGTCAGCATCGTCTCTGCCGATATCCGGTGGAAGGACGATGTCCCTGCCGGTACGGTCCCGCCGCCATCTGCAATCCCCCTTGCATGGAAAGTGACATTCACCGACGAGCTCATCCGGGCCATGCCCGTGCCGGTCCCGGCGGTGGCCTGGGTGGACGCCGAATCCGGAGACCTCATAGGGATGGATTATCAGCACTAGCTGCCGGACATTCTTTTTTACTGGTTTTTCTTTTTCAGAGCAGGCAGAGCCCGAATGGGTACGACGTCGCGTCAAAACGAACGAACAGGTGAGCGCCATTTCTCCTGTTCATAAAAATTAATCAAAAAGAGGACAGGTCGGATTTCTCCCTGCCAACAGGAATTAAAAAAACATGTGCCAATCAGCCCCTTTTTTATGGAGGGGTATATTCAGAAATATTCCCCTGGCATGATATGGGATCGGACCATTGATCAGCTCTGTTCTGCTGGTTTCCTGTGCCGAGCGTTATCTCGATAGTGTGAGGCCCGGGCTGATAACAGACCTGACTAAAATTATAGTCAATTTGTAAATAACCATAGAAAAAGTAAGGCAACCGGGGATCGGGATTACGCTCCTGCAACGGAATCCTGAACTTTTTCATACAATCATCTTTTTTTTCTTCAAATTCACGGGATGGAATTCTCCGAAGACCGTTTGTATCTCCGAAGCCCTGGCTTACCAGAGGCATCAGGAGCGTATCGTCGTCTCGTTTCTCACCCGGGTATATGATCGCAAAAACGGACGGAGGCCAGGGACCGGTATATCAGACCTTTAAAAACAACCGGTAGATCCACTGTTTGGCATAATATTTCATTGTGTGGGATAACGTCTGGTATGCCTTCTCGGATGCATCGATCTTGTCAACCGGATCTCCGGGAGAGCTTGAAAACCGGCAGATAGTAAACCCCTGAATTCCGAAACAGGTACTGTGCTCGCCATGATGCGGACATATCCTCCTATAATAACAAACTTTTTTATTCAAAGACCGTTTCGCTCAGAACATAACCATGTTTTTTAGAAGGACACCGGACCTTTGCTGCCCGCTGGAGAACATTGGTGTCCTTCGATTTCAGAGGATAGCACGAACCCATGGATGAGAAGAACACAACAGTGTTCTTCGATCTCCGAAAAACAGAGGAAAACGAAAATTCGGGGGCAGGGAGAATCCGTAATTCTCGGACTGATAGAGGGTCATCGCCGTAATTGTCAGGAATTTTGCGAATTTCCCGAAAAAAAAAGGATTGGTATCAGCACCGGTCACAGAGGTGCTCGATCCTGATGGCGGTCTTCCGCATATCGCCACGGATCAGCTTCCTCCCGCCCCGGAAGAAGAGGGATTTGCATGCAGCGCAGTATTTCGGCCGGATCCGGTCCCACCGGCTCATGGGGATCTCGAGGGCGAACTCCGACTTCGCCCACTCCTCGGGAGGCTTCTCGGCGTTCTGCTCGTAGGATGCAACGAACTCCATGATCTGGTGAGGGGGCACACCCAGATCGACGAACTTCTTGAAGACGAAGTAGTTGAAGATGAGCCACGCGAGGTCGGTCCGGTCGAGCACTCCCTCGTAATCCCCGAAGGACTCGTCGAACTCTTCGAGCGAGCAGCCGCACAGGGGGCACTTGCCCGCGACGAGTTCGTCAAGGAACACCTCCTCCTGGCACCCCGGGCAGGTCGTGTGCGGGGATTGCATGCGTGACGTCATGGTTTGTCTGTCCTTTTAAAAGTCCGTACCCGAAAATTTCTTGCCTGCTTTCCGTCGCAGTACCCTTGTTTTTCAGGTGTTTTTAGTATTGAGCGGGGGGGCACTTATAGGTATCACCAGTGCATCTACGGCGGGATAAGAGCCTTGTGGTCGGAGTCCTAGTCCGCCGCGGGCTCTTCTTCCTGCTCCATAACGAGCGTACCGAAGATCACCTTCTCGAGCACCTGCGAGACGTACCGAATGTGCATCGCCTTCTCGAGGTCCTCGTTCCGGTGGACGTCAGCGTAGAGCTGGAGCCGGAGGAGGCTGAACCGGAACCGGTCGAGCGCGTCGTCATCCAGGTTCATCGCCTCCCGGTAGATTGGTTCGATCATGTCGGGGAAGGTGAGCGGTTTCTCGAGGCAGACCACGACACCCGCGTAGATCGGCAGGGGTTTTTCCTTGCCCGTGAGGATCCGCAGGTAGTCCATCGCTAGCCCTCGACGACTTTTATGAGCGCTTCCATCACCATGTCCACGCTCTTCCAGGTAAGGCTGTCGCCCCGCCGGATGATAAACGGCCGGCCTTCGTCCCCTGCCTTGCGCATATCGATGTCGAGCGGGATCGCCCCGAGGAACGGGATACCAAGCTCCTCGGCGACCTTCTTCCCGCCACCCTTACCGAAGAGGTCGATCTCCGTGCCGCAGTGCGGGCAGATGAGGCCGCTCATGTTCTCGATGACGCCGATGACCGGCAGGCCGAGTTTCTCGACGAACTTCGCCGATTTTCGGGCGTCAAGCGTGGCTACATCCTGCGGGGTCGTCACGATGACCGCGCCGCGGACATTGGGGGCAATCTGGGCGATGGTGAGCGCCTCGTCGCCGGTCCCCGGCGGCAGGTCGACGACGAGGTAGTCGAGCGGCCCCCAGTTCACGTCAGTGAGGAACTGCTGGATCGCGGCCATCTTCATCGGCCCGCGCCAGATGATGGGGGTGTTCGGGTCAGGGATCAGGAAAGCCATCGAGATGACGGAAAGCGACCCGGTCACGTGAACGGGCTCGATCTTGTTGCCCATCATCGCGAGCTTGTGGTCCTCGATCCCGAGCATCTTCGGGATGTTCGGGCCGTGCATGTCGAGGTCGAGGAGGCCGACCCGGTATCCGTGGCCCGAGAGGGCATACGCGAGGTTGACCGATACGGTGGACTTGCCCACGCCGCCCTTGCCGGAGAGGACCATGATGACATGCTTCACATCGATGGCGACCCTCGGCGGGAGCCCGGCCGCTTCCGCGCTGCCGGTCTTGGCAGACGCGCAGGAGGAGGCAGTGGGACAGTTTGCGCACTCCTTCTCGGTACATTCTTCTTCGGGGGCCTTTGTCCTGGTTGATTTCTTTGCCATGGTGACACCACTCGCTGGTATTGTACTCTCACCAGTTATTGCCGGAAGGCCATAAAGGTGTGGCGATGCCCGCACTGTTTTTGCGGTCCCGTACGGGCGTGAACACGATCTTTTTTATAACCCGGCGGCCGCCCGACCCTGCCATCCCCCGTTTGAACCGCTCCGAAAATCCCTGTAAAACACCGGAATCTTAATCCGTGCCTGAAAACAAGCTCTGCCTTAAAGGCGGAACCCGGCGATCCTGCCGGTATTCCCGGCAGGCAGGAAACCCCGTGATCGAATACTATGCCGCGTATCTCATCTCGGTCGGTATCGGCATCCTCGCCGCCATCATCGGGCTTGGCGGGGGCTTTTTGTATGTTCCGACCCTTTCCCTGATATTCGGGCTCGACGCGAAGACGGCGATCGGCACGAGCCTTGCCATCATGATCTTTTCCACAGTCTCCGCGTCGTTCTGGTACCACAGGGAGGGGATGATCCTGTACCGGGTGGCAGTGGCCCTCATCGTCCCCAGCATGCTCGCTACCTTTGCCGGTTCGTATCTCACTACATTAGCTGATTCCCGGGTCCTGGTTTTCATCTTCTGCATTATGCTGACCCTGGTCTCGTTAGAGATGCTCGTGCCGTGGTTCCGGTTTTTCAGGGAGATACGGTTCGGGCCTTCGTTCGTGCTGAGCGTGACCGTCCCGCACCAGGGTACCCAGCCGGTCAACCGTATCTGGTATTCCCACCTCATCTTCTGGGGGGCAGCCGGCGGGCTCCTCAGCGGAGTGACGGGCACGAGCGGCGGGGCCATCTTCGTTCCGGCCCTTGCCACCGCGGGAATCCCGGTGCATTATGCTGTCGCTACAGCAATGTTTGCCGCCATCCTCGTCTCGATTACCGGGGCTGCCTCCCACGTCGGGCTTGGACAGGTCGCATGGCCGTTCGCAGCCGTGTACGGGATCGGGGCGGCCACGGGGACCTTTCTCGGAACCTATCTTGCGACCCGGGTACATGAGGAACAGATCAGGCGGATATTCGGGATCCTCCTTTTGTGCGTTGCGGCCCTCATGTTCCAGCAGAGAGTGCTGACAGGGATGTGATGGCATTGGAATCGAACCGGTTTTTAATGCGACAGAAAAGAGGGTAAAATAATAATTTGCGGGGGTCCCCGCCTCAGGGCCACCCTGCGCGGCACGGCGGGCAGGTTACCTTTCAGGGAGAAATTGATCCGCCGCAGGGAATCGGTTGTCGCATCGGCGGGGGCTGATGGAAGGAGAATCCGCCAGGATTCTTTAGACTGATTCTCAGACTATCTCCCCGTCGGGCACAACTGAAGGGTGTTAAGAAAACTTTTGTCTTCTTTTGTCTTCAATTGCTGAGTGACTCATCAGAACCACGAAGCCGAGAAGGCTGACCTTCGAGCGGTCGCGTTCATCGTAACTGAGACTTGTCTTTGACCTGCCAGGAGAGCAAAGAAATTTTATCCTCCGGCTGCGAGTGTCAGAAAAGATGGAACCCCTTGTCGTATCACTCGACTTCCTCGAATTCCCCCCCACCTATACCTGCGACGGAAAGAGCCTCTCTCCGCGGCTGAAACTCAAAGGGCTGGACGCGGCCTCGGTCGCGGTGATGGTCACGAACCCGTTCGAGAAGTCCTGCTGCTCGTTCACCCCCTGGATCGCGTGGGACTTCCCCCCGCTCGCCGAGATCCCGCCCGGCATCCCCCGCGAGGGGGTCGTCACGTTTCCGGTCGGCTGCGTGCAGGGCATGAACGACTACGGGACCATCGGGTATACCGCTCCCTGCCCGCCCCGCGGGGAGATGATCCGTTACCAGTTCAAAGTCTACGGCCTCGACGCGGTGCTCGGCCTCCGGCCGGGAGCTGCCAAGAACGAACTTGTGGCTGCGATGAAAGGCCATGTCCTCCAGTTCGGCGAGACCGTGGCCATCTGTTCGCGGTAAAACGGTACGGGAACAGGTGCACTAGCTTTATCAATACCTGTACGCATCATCCTCAACCGGGGTTGATCTTGGAATGGAAAACCTGGCGGTAAAAATCTCGGTCGAGAAGCTCCCGAGCGACTACACCTGCGACGGGAAGGATATCTCGCCCCCGATCAGCGTCGGCGGCGTCAATATTGGCACCTCAAAGTCTCTGGCCATCATCGTCAACGACCCGGATGCCCCGGGCGGGGGAGGATTTATCCACTGGATCGCGTGGAACATGGAGCTCGTGAAGCTGATCCCGGACAGTATCCCCAGGACACCGGAGGTAACGTTCCCGTTGAAAGCCGTGCAGGGGAGGAACAGTTTCGGGAAGATCGGATACTGGGGGCCCTGCCCCCCGCGTCGCCAGACCCACCGGTACTTCTTCAAGGTGTACGGGATCGATACCGTCCTCGCCCTTGCCCCCGGTGCCACAAAGGACCAGCTGGTAAAGGCGATGGAAGGGCACATCGTCCAGTACGGCGAAACGTACGTGACGTACGGGCGGTGAACTACCAACGGAAATAGTTCTCGAAAACTACCGTTCTCAATTTAGACGCTCTTGAGGGTTGAGGCATCCGATGCCTTTAAGAACTCTGATGAGTTCTTCTCATCTTCAGTGTCCCGATGCACTCTTCCGACTCCTCAGTCCAAGATTTTCGCCAAGAGAATCTTATCTACAGCCTTTGGCTGTCCCCGCCGCTGTGATTAATCCCAAATTGCGATTGACTCTGAAGGTGGGAGAAAAATATGGGAGGTCGAGGGGGCGCTCCTCTCGGGCCGCCCGGGCAAAGGAAGAGACAGCATATTCCCTGACGGAGAGTCCTGTCAGGCAAACCCGGATTATTCCGTCCCGGAAAAACCGGAGACGGGAGCCGGTCCGTAACAGGATCAGGATGCCGGATGATGCATCTCTCCGGCGGTACGGAACGTCCGGATCAGGGACGGGCCGGGGAGAAACGGCCGGTGCGGCCTTTCTACCGGTGAATAAATTACGATATGGTATATACAGTCAAAAAACAAGGGACCGATCCCGCTCAAAGAATGCTCTCCTGCATCAGGGTTTGGGATGCCGGGGGACGGCTGCCCGGCCGGCAACTATAAACGCACAGGAGTGCCCATCGGAATGTGAGGGAGATTATGGAGATCGTACCGAACATCCACCAGGTAGACGGTGTCAACGGCAACTGCTACATCGTCGCCCGGGACCGGCTGACGATAATCGATACCGGGCTTCCCGGCAGCGGCGGGAAGATCCTCGCTTATATCCGGAACACGCTCCATCGCGATCCGTCGCAGATCGGGACCCTTGCGTTCACCCATTTCCATATGGATCATACGGGCGGTGCGGCGGTTCTGAAGAAAGGGGCGCCGGGCGCAAAGATCGCTGCCCATGAGGCGGAGGCGGACTATATGTCAGGCAAGATCGCCCCTCCCCGCCACCCGGGAGCTAAGGGGTTTCTCCTCCACATCGCGGGGGCAGTGATGCGACCGGAGCACATTTCGCCGGAAATTCTCTTAAAAGACGGCGACCGGATCGACGGTCTCCTCTGCGTCCACACTCCCGGCCATACTCCGGGAAGCATCGGGCTCCTCGACGAAGAGACACGGACGTTCTTCTCGGGCGACACCCTCCGCTTCGACGGGACCTCGATCGGGAGGGGGCCCGCAGGGTTCACGATGGACCTCGCAGCGGAGACCGCATCGATCCGGAAGATTGCGGGCCTCAGTTTCGATACCCTGCTTGTCGGCCACGGGGTGCCGCTCCAGCCGGAGGCTTCGGTAAAGGTCAGGGAATTCGCGGAGAAGTTGTAACCTTTTTTATTGCCCCCATACTATTCAGAATTTATCTATCACCGGTCGGACCAATTGCCGACCCTCACTAGTTTTTTGAAATTTCCGGGGGACTTTCAATTAATTATCACCGTAATTATTGAAAAATACAGAACCGTATTTTCTGAATTCAGGCAATGAGACAAATATCGCCAATATTGTAAAAATTATAGATCTCGCATTACCTTGCGACTTCGGCATTTTTTCCGACAAATGAAAAAAAATTCCCGGCCTGCTCCGGGAAATCCGGCTCGCAACTCGACCCGACCCCCCGTCAGGGTCGTACCTGAACCGGTACGACACCCATGAAGGGTCGATCCCGGCTAAGCACCGGCCCCCGTTATCTCCACGCCGGCAGTGGCCGATGTCTTATCGGAAAACTGGGTGAGAAAATTCAAAGGGTCGTGCCGCGATCGGGTACGACCCCCTTGGAGGGTCAGATCATTTTTGCATGCCCGTTCGCTGACCGGGCCGCTCAAATACGCATGTATAAACCCCGGCACGGACTATTTTCTGTACCTGCCGCGGCTGTTTTTTCATATCCGCAGCACACCATGGTGATCCTATGCAGCTGAAATCCTGCAAAAAACTCTACAACAACGAGACGCAACGCGCCATGCCGCTCGAAGAGACGCTGAAGAGGATCGAGCCGAAGGTGCCGGCGACTGGCATAACACGGGTCGCGGATATCACCAACCTCGACCGTATCGGCATCCCGGTCTTCTCCTGCATAAGACCGACCGCCGAGGAAGGCGCCATCACGGTCTACAACGGCAAGGGGGCAACAGTCGAAGAGTCCCGGATATCAGCGATCATGGAGGGGATCGAGCGGTACTCGTCCGAGGTGCACGACCGGGATCTCCGGGTCGCGCTCTTCCAGGAACTCGAAGGCGTCGAGCCGGTCATCAACCCGGTCGACCTGATCCTCCCGGAAGGGGCACTTACGGACCGGTTCACCTCGTGGTACCAGGGGTTCGATATCGTAGACGACAAGAAGGTCTGGGTACCGGCATACGCGGTCTTCCACCCGGTTCCCCCGCGGCACCGCGGCCCGTTCCGCACCAGTACCAACGGCCTCGCCTCGGGAAACACCATCGAGGAGGCAGTCTTCCACGCCCTTGCGGAAGTGATCGAGCGGGACGCGTGGTCGCTCGTCGAGGCTACCCGGGACACCGGCCCCGTGGTAACCGGGATCGACGACCCCGTGATTCTCGATATGCAGAAGCGGTTTTTTGACGCACAGGTGGAGGTGACAGTCCGGGACATCACAAGCGACATCGGGATACCGACGATCGCGGCAGTGGCGGACGATGTCCTCCTGAAAGACCCGAGCCTCCTCACCATCGGGATAGGCACCCATACGAGCGCCAGGATCGCGGTGCTGCGTGCGCTCACCGAAGTCGCCCAGAGCAGGCTCACCCAGATACACGGTGCTCGTGAGGATACAACGATTGCCGATCTCAGGAAGCGTATAGGCTACGACAGGGCGAAACGGATAAACGGGTACTGGTTCCGGAACAACGGGAGCGTACAATACCGTGACATCCCCTCGACCGATACTGACGATTTCCTGACCGATATCCGCAACCTCCTTGCGGCCCTGAAATCAAAAGGACTCGACCGGGTAATCGTCGTGGACCTCACCCGGGAGGAGATCGGAATCCCGGTCGTCCGGGTCATTGTACCCGGCCTCGAGGTCTTCGCCATGGACCCCGAGCGCCGGGGGGAGCGGCTGGCTGATGCCAAAGCGCATCGTCTTTCTCGGGCCAAGCCTTGACCGGCACGAAGCGGAAAAGATCCTCGCCGCGGAGTACCGGCCGCCGGCAAAACGGGGTGACATCGCGGCTGCGGTCGGTGACGGCGCTGACGTCATCGTCCTCATCGACGGCGTATTCCATCAGGACAATGCCGTCGCCCACCGGGAGATCCTCCGCGCGGTAAAAAAAGGCGTGAAGATCGTCGGGGCGTCGAGCATGGGGGCACTGCGTGCGGCGGAGATGGACACCCTCGGCATGACAGGGGTGGGGGAGATCTACCGGATGTACAAGAGCGGGGAGCTCGAATCGGATGACGAAGTGGCTCTCGTCTTCGATCCGGTATCCGGGATGTCGCTCTCGGAGCCGCTCGTCAACATCCGGTGCACGCTCAGGCGTGCACTGGAGACCGGCGTCATCGGACAGCAGGCTCACGATGCCCTGCTCGCTGCGGCCCGCTCGGTCTTCTATCCTTCCCGGACGTATCCTGCCATCGTCGCGGAGGCTGCTGCTGCGGTGGATGGTGAAACCCGCGACCGGTTCTTCGCGTGGGTGGAGCAGAATGCGTGCGACCAGAAGCGGGAGGACGCGATCGCGGTGCTGAAGTACGCAAAAGAACTGGCTGACCCGGAGGGGTGATGGAAAGCCTGCCGCCGCAGGGTAACCACGCTGACACTCAACCACCGGAACTGCGTGTCCCCCTCCCGGATCGCTGCCAAAACATTTCTTTTCCGGCCCCTCGTTCTGCAGCCACAAGCCGTATTCTGAACAGAACACCGCGGTAACGGTGCCGGCACCCGGCATTTCCGGACATGGGGGTGCCTTTCCGCCGGTCGGAGGTTGTAATGGCGTTTCAGCCGGGTTGCAGTGCTGTTTTCCGGGGAAACTGTGCCGGCCTGAACAACAGGTAGCCAGAGAGGCTGAAACAGGCCGTCCTGTCTCAGGTCACCGCAACCGGACCTGCGATATGCCCCCTGCCTCTCCCGGTACTAATATAAACCCTCCGGACAAAGCCCTTTCTATCCATGAACGAGTCCCCCGGGCTTACCGGGTTTGGTTCCCTGCTGCCATCCCGCCTGTCACAGACCGATCTTATCAGGTCGTGGGTCATAGCATCGATCACCATCTCGATCATCGGTGTCACATTCATCTCGATGGCCGCGGGATTCGGCACGGTCGTCCCCCAGCTCTTCTATTTTCCCATACTCTACACCACGTATTTTTATCCTGAGCGCGGGACATACGTCGCCGGCTGTTGTGCAGTTGCTTACCTCTTTGTTTCCGCACCGTTCGTGGCGCCCGACGCCATGCACATCGGAGGGATCATCTTCCAGTCCCTGCTTTTCATCGGAATCGCTGTGGGGTCCGGTTATATCCTGAAGAACAGGGAACGGAGCCTTCCTGACGTGCCGCAAGATGAAGCCGGGACGATCCAGGCGATGATAAGGACCGGGGAGAGCGATCACGTGGAGTTCAAGCTCCAGTCGCTCTGGAGCGGGGATCTCACGAGAGAGGAGATCAGTGCCAGCGAATCCGCAGAAGTGCGCAAGTACCGGAACAATGCCTCGAAGTTCATCATCGCGCGTTCGATTGCCGGTTTCCTGAACACAGATGGCGGGGACCTCATCATCGGCATCAGGGAGGACAGGACACGCAACGAGACTACGGTTGCCGGAATCGAAAAGGACTATGAAAAACTCCACGAGACCGACCGGAACCCCGACGGGTACCGGCGCATGCTCATCGATGCGGTCGTCCGGAAATACCTTCCGGATATCTATGATACCGCAAGCAGGTACATCCACCTGTCATTCCCCGTTGTTTCAGGAAAGACGCTCTGCCGTATCCATATCACACCTTCCGGGAAGCCGATCTTTGTCGACACGGGCAGCGAAGAGATCTTTTTCGTCCGTATCGACGCCTCGACCCGCAGCATCGCCGGCAAGAACATGACCCGCTACATCATCAACCGTTTTTCATCGACGTGATGGGACAAACCCGGCTCTCCTGATGACGCCTGAGAACAGACATCAGCCCTGAAAATTTTTCAGGGAGAAATGTTCTGAAAAAAGAATTGGGTTTTCGTCTCATTCCACTTTCGCCCACACGTACGCGAACCGCTGGAAAGCGGTGATGTGGCCGAAAAACCCGAAGAGTACGAGGAGCCATCCGAGCCAGGTGAGCCCCCAGAAGCTTGCAGGAACGGCAAGATCGACGATACCGATCGCGAGGATGAGCACGAGCCGGTCGGCCCTCCCGAGGATACCGCCGTAGTACCTGCCTACCCCTACCGCCTGTGCCTGCGTCCCGAGATACGACGCCATGAGCACGCCGGTCAGGGCAAAGACCCCGACCTGCCACGGGACGAGGCCACCGGCAAAGATTCCGGTGATGATGAAGATGTCCGCGTACCGGTCTACGGCATGGTCGAGGAAGTCTCCGCGGAGGCTCTGGATCTTCATCTCCCGGGCAACAGCGCCGTCCATCGCGTCGCAGACCGCGTTGACCGCGACGGCGACGATGCCGAAGAGCTCCATCCGGAGAAAGAAGAGGACGCCGGCCGCCGCAGACGCGAGGAGCGCGGCGATGGTGAAGAAGTTCGGGGTGAGCCGGCATCGGATCGCGATCGCGACAAGCGGATCGATGTAAACCTTCGCGCGGTGCCGGTACTGGTCGAGCGTCATGGCGCCACTCCGATGAAAGCGGACCAGTCCGTGAAACCAAAGACGGCAGGGAGCTCGCCGCGGACGAACTGTTCGATGATATCAGCAGCCGAAGATGCAGTCTGATCCGTAGTATCGATCTCCAGGATCTGCGATGGATCGAACACCTCCACAGTCTCGATCAGGCAGACGTCGAGCGCCTCGGCCTCGGCATTCTCCCGGATCTTCTCCTCACGGTACTTTCTCGCCGCGAGGCGCGCCCGAAGGACATCTGGCCTGCACCGGAGTACCACGATCTTATCGCAGGGGAGAAACTGCGCAAGGTGACCTTCGACAAATCCGTCGACAGGAACAAACTCTCCGGACCAGCGGTCGACGTCGACGATCCTGGCGTCCCGCTCCTTGTCTTCCCCCGTGACATAGGGACCGATGGTGTCGGTGAGACGGATCACACGGTGGCCGCGCCCCGCGAGCACTTCCCCGATCGCCGATTTGCCCGTGCCCGGCGTGCCGGTAATCCCGCACATCATAAGGAGTTAATCACCCGGATAAACTGTTCGTTCTCCCAGTCGTCGCCGACACTGACCCGGATATAGTGGTCGGGCAGGCCGGCGAAGCTCCGGCACGACCGGACAATGACGCCTTCTTTCGCGAGCCTCTCGACGATTGAGTCGCTCATCCCGGGCGAGACATCGATCATCACGAAGTTTGCATCCGAGTGGAGGACAGGGTACTTCACCTCTTCCGAGAAGCGCTTCCTCCACCGCTTTACCTGCGCGACGTACCGCTCCGCGTGCGCCCGGTCGGCGAGCGCCGCTGCCGCCGCTGCTGCTGATACGGCATTTACAGCAAACGGCGTGGACGCCCGCTGGTAGTAGGGGACGAGCCATCCCGGCACGAAGCCGTACCCGATGCGGAGGCCCGCGAGGGAGTGGACCTTGGAGAAGGTTCTGCCGATGACAAGGTTGTCATGCTTCTTCATGAGCGGCAGGTAGTCGTACTCGGAGAACTCGACATACGCGTTGTCGAGGAAGAGTACGCTGTCGATCCCTTCGAGAACCTCCCGGACCACGTCGATGCAGGTCGCGTTCCCGGTCGGATTGTTCGGCGTGCAGAGCACCGTGATCTTTGCGGTCTTCCCGGCGCAGATCAGGTCTTCTGCCCGGACCGCAAAGTCCCGGTCACGGGAGACGGTGACGACGTTTGCCCCCTGGGCTCTCGCAGCGATACCGTAATACGAGAAAGTCGGCGTGGTGACGACCACGGAATCGCCGGGGTCAACGAGCGTGCGGATGAGGGTCTCGATTACCCCGTCCATCCCCACACCGGTGACGAAGTTGTAGTCACCGTAGAATTCTCCGAGTGCCGCCTCGAGGATCCCGGCCTTTTCGTCGGGATACCGGTTCGCTTCTCCCACCGCGCGATCCGCCGCCGCTATCACGGCAGGAGACGGCGGCTCGGGGTTCTCGTTGCTCGCGAGCCTCGCGATCCGGGCGATGCCGTACTCGCGGGCGACGTCCTCCGCTTTCCGGGCAAATACGTAGCCGCCTTCCTTATAGACCGACCGTACCAAGCGCTCCATCGACTACCCTGACCACCCGGTCAATCTCCGCTTCGGTGATGACGAGCGGCGGGACGAGCCGCAGGTTCCCGTCCGCCGCGCAGTTCACGAGAACCCCCTCCCGTGCGCAGAGCTTCTGCACCTCCCCGCATTTGTCACCAACGGTGATGCCGATCATCAGCCCGCGGACACGGGAGCGGTACTTCGCGAGACCCTTGCCGATCCGCTCTCCTTTCACCCGGACCTGCGGCAGCACCTTTTCGATGACGCCGATGGTCGCGAGGGAGGCTGCGCACGCGACGGGGCCGCCGGCAAACGTGCTCCCGTGCTCGCTTTTCTGAAACTCGAGGCCCTCGCGGGCCACGATCGCCCCCATCGGGAAACCACTCGCGATCCCCTTGGCGAGGGTGACGATGTCGGGCAT
Organism: Methanoregula sp.; assembly: GCA_035515395.1. Lineage (GTDB taxonomy): Archaea > Halobacteriota > Methanomicrobia > Methanomicrobiales > Methanospirillaceae > Methanoregula. Next base: position 21,727 of record DATJBJ010000073.1, read on the forward strand.
GGCTTTGGTGTGCTGCACGGCAAGCCACTTCCCGGTCCTGCCCATGCCGGTCTGTACCTCATCGGTGATCATGAGGGCTCCCTGATCATCGCAGATTTCCCGGATCCCCTCGATGAACGAGTCGGGCGGGATGATGACCCCGGCCTCGCCCTGGATCGGCTCGACGAGGACGCCGGCGGTCTCCCTGTCCACCGCTTTTTTCAGGCCGTCGAGGTCGCCGTACTCCACGAACGAGCAGTTCAGGCCAAGGGGTTCGAAGGGCTCCCGGATCGCGGGTTTGTGGGTAACCGCCAGCGAGCCGACCGTCCTGCCGTGAAATCCGTGCACGAACGAGACGAACTTCTTCTTCCCGGTCCGGACACGGGCGAGCTTCAGGGCGCCGTCCGTTGCCTCGGCGCCGGAGTTGCTGAAGAAGGCCTTGCTGAGTCCAGTGATCTCCACGATCTTCTTCGCGAGCTCCCCCTGGTGGGGGATATAATAAAGGTTCGAACAGTGGATGAGGGTTTTTGCCTGATTGCAGATGGCCTTCACTACCGCGGGGTGGCAGTGGCCGGTGCTGCAGACGGCGATCCCTGCCACGCAGTCGATGTATTCGTTTCCATCCGCGTCCCAGACTTTCGAGCCCTCGCCCTTTACGATGGCCATGTCCCGGGTAAACGCGGGCATGTAGTAGCGCTCGTCGAGCGCCTTGAACTGGCTGGTCGTTTCCATTCCAATCACGGGTTTTCGCTTCTCTTGTTCCGATCTGACGGGTACCTTCGCGTCACATCCATTTTTGGCGATATTCTATTCATATTCTATGGTCGCTGGCGGTTTTGAGGTGATGTCGTACACCACCCGCGCGACGCTCGGGATATCTGAAGTGATACGTGAGCCGATCTTCATAAGCTGTCCGAACGGTATCTCCAGGGGGTCGGCGGTCATACCGTCGCGCGAGTTCACCGCGCGGATCGCCACGATCCACCCGTGGATCCGGTTGTCTCCTTTCACGCCGGTGCCGAGGCCAAGGAGCGCAGCGAAACACTGCCACGGCCTGTACTGCTCCACGAGTTCGTCCTCGACGATCCAGTTAGCCTGGCGGATGACCGCGACCTTCTCCCTCGTCACTTCACCGAGCACCCTCACCGCGAGGCCGGGGCCGGGGAACGGCATACGGTGCTGGATCTCCGCAGGGAGGCCGAGCGCCCCGGCGACTTCCCGTACCTCGTCCTTGTACAGGTCCCGGATCGGCTCGATGACCCGGACGAACTCCATCCGGAGCGGCATCCCGCCGACATTATGGTGGCTCTTTATCCCTCCCTCGCTCTCGATACGGTCCGGGTAGATGGTGCCTTGCAGCAGGCACTTCGCCCCGACCTTTCTCGCCTCGCGCTCGAAGACCCGGATGAACCGCTCGCCGATCGCCTTGCGTTTGGCCTCGGGGTCTGTGATCCCCCTGAGGGCATCGAGGAATTCATCGCCCGCTTCGATGATCTGGAGGTTGATGGTGCCGAAGATCGTCCGGATACGGTCGGTCTCCCCTTTCCGCATGAGCCCCGTGTCAATGTAGATCGGGATGAGACGGTCTCCGATGG
>DATJBJ010000074.1:0-9460 GCA_035515395.1 Methanoregula sp.
CTGAATGACTGCTCGCCTGGATTGTTCATCTCAGGGTCATCGCGGCCTTTGAGCGGCCCTACATCCTGCTCCCGGGAAACCCGGGATAAAGACTCCCCCCTGCCACGATCAACAGGGAAATGCCGGCAAGGAGCACGAGAAACCATACCATCTCCCGCCGGTTATTCCCAACCCGTTTTTCGTATGCTCTTGCATGATGATCTCTCAGATGATGTTAAGTTGATGTTACATTTTGTAATGTAAACGTTATAGTTTATCAATTTTTGGCCGGTACGTTCCGGTGTGCAACGGGATCGATGAACATGGCTCCTTCGCACGCCATTCCGGACGGTTCACGCGCTGGCAGTTGGCCTGGCTTTTTACCGGCAGGAATACGGAAGATCCCTGATCCCATGGCGGAACCTCCTTTCGGGCCGGTTTCCGGTCTCTCTCTGGCGTTTCCGAGGGGAAACACTGATAAGCTGGCCCGGTGTGTATTCCCCGTATAAATCCCATATCCTCGCAGAGGAGTACCATGAACGACCGCAGCGCCATGGGGTTACGGAGCGGCAGGGGCAACTGGGTCAATACCGGTGCGCCGGGCCCCACCGGCACGATCTACACCTGCACCCGGCTCCGGATCCGTGCGCGGCAGCTCATCCCCCGCGGGGATTACCTGCGGATGATCCGGATGAGCGTCCCCCAGATCGCCCGGTTCATCGGCGAGCACGGCTATGCGCGGGAGATCCATATCTTCCCCGGCTCCCGCCCGGACATCGACCGGATAGAGGTCGCGCTGGCCCGGAACCTCGCCGCATCCTTCCGCGAGGTCCGGGAGCTCACCACGGGGAACCTGAAGACGCTCACCGACTGGTACCTCCACCGCTGGGATATCGTCAATGTCATGATCCTCCTGAGAGGGAAGCATAAGGAGCTCCCCGCGGACCGGATCCGGGAGATCCTTGTACCGGCCGGCGACCTTGACGAAACCGCCCTGGGAACGCTCCTTGCCGCCGGCTCGTTCGGGGAGGTTATCGGAGGGCTCACTGCCTGGCGGCTGTATCCCGTCCTCGTGAAGGAGTGCCAGCCCCCGCGGCAGTCCTGTCTCTTCGCGAGCCTCGAGAACCGGCTCTGGCAGCAGTACTACACCGACCTGATCCGGAACTGCCGGAGCGGCATCCCCGGCGGCGCCCTCTTCCTCGATTCCCTCCGGCTCGAGATTGATATCACCAACTTCAGGAACCTCCTGCGGCTCCGGGCCGGGGCCGTCCCCGCGGATCCCGGCGATCAGATGATCGCCGGCGGGAATATTCCGGTTGCGGAGCTCGCCGCCCTCTCCCGCATCGAGGACCGGGACGAGTTCGTCTCCGCCTTCCGGAAGTTCCGGCTCCGCCCGCTGCTCGTGGAATCGTACCGCACCCTCCATCCCGGCCCGGCATCTTCACCGGGCGAAGCGGAGGACTACATCGCCAGCCGGTGGGCGGAGCGGAAACGGCCGCTCCACGAGATGGAGATGGCGGTCACCCGGGTCAGGCTCATGCGGCTCGGCGCCCTCTCGAAACGCCACCCGTTCTCGATCCTGCCGGTCATCCTGTACCTCGAGCGGAAGAAGTACGAGGTCGCCAATATCCGTGCCATCGTCCGGGGGGTCGGGGACGGCATCGGTTCGGAGAAGATCCAGCAGTATGTCGTGATATGATGCAGGGGGATATTCAGGCAACCCGGGCCGGGCTCCAGGCAGTCAGGAGGAAGATCCAGATCGCGGAGAAGGGCCACCGGCTCCTCAGGCTCAAGCGCGACGTGCTCATCCTCGAGCTGATCGCCATCGCGAAGCGTTCGCGGCAGTCGGAACGGGCCCTCGGCGCTCTCATCGGGAGCGCACGGGAGACCCTTGCCATCGCGAAGATGATGGAGGGGTCGCTCGGATTGGTAATTGTCTCGATATCGATCGAGGAGATGCCGGAGATTCGGGCCGGGACCCGGAACGTCATGGGGATGCGGCTGCCGGTCTTCACGGCGACCGGGGTGAGAAAGGAGCTCGCCAGGCGGGGGTACGGCCTCATCGGCACAACGTCCGTCATCGACGAGGCCGCCGAGGCGTACGAGGATCTCACGGAAGCGATCGTCCGGCATGCCGAGATTCTGGCTGCAATCCAGATCCTCACCGCCGAGATCCTCCGGCTGAAGCGGCGGGTCAATGCCCTGGAGTTCCGGGTAATACCCGGCCTGTACGCGGTACGGGACGCGATCGCGCTCCGGCGGGACGAGATGGAGCGGGAGGAGCACTCCCGGATCTTCTGGGTGAAGAAACGGAACGCCTCCCCGTGAAACGAGCGGGCGGGCGCACGTGCCGTACCGTACCAGTGACCCGGGCATGATTTACGCAGGAGGTGAAGGCGAAGCCCGGCCTTTCGTGCGGGAAGGGCTCCGGCTTTCCGGCTGACGACAACTTTTTATTGTTGGGCGTAGTGTATTCCGCAGGTGATCCCCCGGGCCGGCCCGCGTGTCCCCGCCGTATTCCCGTACCGGGAAATGCCGGGAACCCGTGCCGGTGCCGGACTTCAGGGAGCCCTGCCGTGATCCGTCCGGGCCGAGGCACCCGGGCCCCCGGGGCGTACCTCCGGTCACCGAGGACCAGACAATGCAGGCAATCGCGTACGAAACCCCTAAGACATTCATACCCGAAGTTCTCCATGTGGACATCCTCCAGGCAGTCTCGCGGGACCACAGCTGTCCCCCGAGGCGGGTTGTCGAGCGGCTCCTCCCCTCCTATACCGAGCGGGTGATCCGCTCCGGGATCAGGAACCTGCTCGTGCAGGGATATCTTGCCGAGGATATGCCGGGCGGCGGGATTGTGCTCAGGCTCACTTCGAAGGGACGCATTCTCCTCCAGAAGGAAGGGGCGGCCTGAACAATCCGCCGTCCCGGCATTCCGGCACGGGGCGGGGGATCCCGTCCCTTCTTCCATCCCCCGGTTTTGAAGCCCGGCCGCACCAACATCCGGTACGAGACCATGAAGGCACCCGAACTCAAGGCGGTCGCGCTCTTCATCGCGGTCCTTGCCGGTTTCCTCACCCCCTTCGATCTCTCGGCCGTCACCATCGCCCTGCCTTCCATCGGATCGGAGTTCTCGATGGATGCGGTCGCCCTTTCATGGGTCTCTACCGCGTACCTCCTTGCCGCCGGCGTCTTCCTCGTGCCGTTCGGGAGGATCGCGGACATCCACGGCCGCAAAAAGGTCTTCCTTGCCGGCCTCTCGCTCTTTATCATATCATCGTTTCTCATGGTCCTCTCCCGCTCCGCCCCGATGGTAATCATCCTCAGGGTGCTGCAGGGGAGCGGCGCGGCCCTGATCTTCGGCACCTCAGTCGCGATCCTTACGGAACTCACGCCGGTTACGGAGCGGGGGAGGGCGCTCGGGATCTATACCACCGCCGTATACCTCGGCCTCTCGCTCGGGCCGTTCATTGGAGGTTTCCTGACAACCGCCTTCGGATGGCGGAGCATATTCCTTGTCAACGTACCGGTCGGGATCGGCGCCATCCTGCTCATCCTCTCCTTCCTCAGGGGCGAATGGGCGGACGCGAAGGGCGAACGGTTCGACCTCGGGGGTGCGGTCCAGTACGGCCTCGCCCTTGTCTGCGTCATGTACGGGTTCTCCCTCCTGCCGGACCGGGACGGCCTTATCCTCATCGTCGCGGGATCGGTGATGCTCCTCGTCTTCATTGCCCGCGAGCTCCGGATCGGGTACCCGCTCCTCAGCATGACCCTCTTTAAGAAAAACCACGTCTTTGCGTTCTCGGGCCTCGCGGCGCTCATCAACTATGCCGCCACCTTCTCGATCGCGTTCTTCCTCAGCCTCTACCTCCAGTATGTCCGGGGTTTTTCTGCGGACACCGCGGGGACCATCCTCGTAGTCCAGCCCGTCTTCCAGGCAGTCTTCTCCTCGTGGGCGGGAAGGCTCTCGGACCGGATCGAGCCCGGGAAGATCGCGTCCGCCGGCATGGCGATCCTCGCCGCCGGCCTCTTCGCCCTCTCGATGCTGGGCGAAGACACCGGCATCCCTTTCCTTATCGTGACGCTCGCTGTCATCGGCTTCGGGTTTGCCCTCTTCTCTTCGCCCAACACGAACGCGATCATGAGCTCGGTGGAGAAGAAGTATCTCGGGATCGCCTCCGGCACGCTCGGCACCATGCGGCTTGTCGGCCAGATGCTCTCGATGGGCATTGCGACCATGATCATCGCGGTGTATGTAGGCAGGGTGGAGATCACCCCTCTTGAGCACGGGCAGCTGATGATGGCGATGAGGGCCGGCTTCACCCTCTTTACCGGCCTGAGCATCGCCGGGATCTTCTTCTCGCTGAAGCGGGGGAGGCTGAGGGGAGATGGGTTGCCGGAAGGGGATTAAGAGCAGACTCGCTTTATTCCCGGTTACCGGTTTTATGTCTCGAAAAGGAATGAGCATGTATTCCCTTGCGAGAGGTATTTGCTTGCTGGGGAAGATTTTGGGAAAACTGGTTAATTACGAGATCTCCCCGTCCAGGGCCGCTCCCGCGGTACGGCGGGGCAAATTACCGGTATTGGACTGAAGGGTAACGGAGGCCGCCGCGGGGAGCGACGAAACCGCTGGAGAAGGCGACTCAGTTGCCTTGAGAAGATTCGCACTGAATCTTCGAAGATTTCCAAAAGAAATCCCGGACAGTGTCCCTCCGGGGACCTCCACAGGATGTTGAGAAGACGTCAGTCTTCAACTGCGGCGGCAGCCATCGCAAGGCGGGGGCAGGGGGGTCTCAACCCCCATTACACCCTGATACCTGCAATATTTGTTTAGACTAAAAGTTTACCCGACCGGCATCAGCCCCGGGTGGCACCCGGTGATCGACCGTCCGCCGTTTGGTGTGACGAGGAAGGTATTCTCGGTGCCGACCATCCCGATGTCCCTGATCCCCTCCTTCGGTTCGAGCGCGATGACCATCCCCTCCGCGAGCGGCTCGTCGAAGCCCTTCGCGATGACCGGGTTCTCCGCGATCTCGAGGCCGATCCCGTGGCCCACGAACTGGACCTTCCGGTTCCCGTATCCCATGAAATTTTCGAGGAATTCAGGTTCGAGGCCGGAGATTACCGCCTCGTAGATCTGCGAAGGGACCGAGCCGGGCCGGAGGAGAGGGGCGATAGCGTCCTGGATCGCGACGCAGCGCCGGTGGATAGCGACCGCCTCCTCCGGGAGGCTTCCCTTGAAGACGTACGTCATCGTCTTGTCGGTATGGTACCCGTGGTACCCGCAGCCGATATCGCAGAAGACAAGGTCCCCTGCCTTCAGTTTCCGCTCCCTGCTCCCGAGCAGCGGCACCGCAGGAGAGAGCCCGGCGTTGCCGCCGGGGCTGTCAAGGAAGGTCGGGTAGATCGAGCTCTCGCCAAACCCGATGAGGCCGAGGACGATCTCCGCCTCCGACATGCCGAACCGGACGATCCCGTGGTGCCCCTCCTGCATCATCAGGGCATACAGTTCGCTCGAGAACTCCGCCTCGCTCATCCCCGCGCGGAGGATCCCCGGCGCCAGCTCTTCGAGGACGCGGCGGTGGATCTCCCCCGCCCGCTCCATCAGCGAAAGCTCGTACGGACTCTTGACCGCACGGACGCGGAGCACCTCGTTGTCGAGGGCCCGTGCCTCACGGAACGGGAAGTGCTTCCGGAGCCGCTGGTATGCCGCGAGCGGGACGTGCTCGGTCTCGAGATAGACCGTCTCCGGGATCCTGCCCATCGTCTCCGCCGCGTTCCGGTAGCTCTGCATCGGGCGGATCGCGGGGAAGTCCGACTCGTCGACCGCCCGCTCGTAGCTCCGGCGCACCCAGAGGACGGCGTCGCCGTCGCGGGGTACGAGCAGCATCCCGTCCTGCATGGTGCCGGTGAAGTAGAAGAGGTTTACCCGGGAGAAGATGATCGCGATCTCCCACTCCGGGTTCGAACGGTCCATCCCGGCGCGGAACCGCCGCATGCGGCCCTCGAGTTCTCCGGGCGGGGCTTTCATCTGCATGGCATAGTGTGGGATATTGATCCTTTTAACGGTAATGAGACCGTGCGCTGTCAGCAGCCGGCGCCAATCTCCAGGGACTCCCCGGGCGCCAGGATGGCGACCTTCATGTCGGTGACGAGCTCGATGGCCTTTTTGAAGGGCGCGGGGTCCGCCGCGATCTTGTCCCAGGTATTGTAATGGACAGGGATCACAATCTTTGCGCCGACGAAGTTTGCCGCCATCATCGCCTCCGCCGTACCCATGGTGTACCTCCCCCCGATGGGGAGGAGCGCGACGTCGGGCCGGTAGAGTTCCCCGATCAGCTTCATGTCGGAGAAGAGCCCGGTATCGCCCGCGTGGTACACCCGTACACCGTCCATTTCCACGACGAACCCGGCCGCGGCGCCGCCGGACCAGCCGGTCCCGACGCTGCCGTTGCCGATCCCGCCGGAGTGGAGCGCCGGCGTCATAGTGAAAAACACGCCGTCGACCGTGAGGGTGCCGCCGATATTCATCCCTTCGGCGGGTACCCCCTGCGCCACGAGGTAGTTTGCAACCTCGGAGATGGCGACGGTCTTCCTCTTCATCGCCACCGCTTCCCCGAGATGGTCACCGTGGCCGTGGGTGATCGCCACGATGTCGGGGCCGGTCCCCGCGACGCTGCCCCCCTCGACGAAGGGATCGATGAGTACTTTCTTCGATCCCGAGAGGAGGACACAGGAGTGCCCGAGCCAGCTGAGTTTCATATATGCCGGTTTCGTGTCCTCCCGAATGAAGATTGCGTTCCCGAACGGTACGGGGGACGGGTGAGAGAACCGGAGGTAAAAAAAGATTCGACGGAGAGCGCCAGGGGGCAACGCTACGTGACGTCGATGAGTTCTGCTTCGGTGATATCGATGGAGTCGCCGAGGCCGTCCGCGGTGGCGCTCCGGGTCATCTGCTCGGAGAGGTCGCGGTCTTCCATCACGTCCCGGATCCGGTTGATGTACGGGTCGATGGTCGGGTCTTCCTGCTCCTCGATCACGTGCCGGTACTCCCGGAGGGTCGAGGGGCTCACGCCAAGTTCCTCGGAGACCTCCTTCATCGTCTTGCCGGACTCGATGAGATCCTCCATCGCCATCCGGTCGAACGGCATCTTGAAGTCGAGGTCACGGAAGAGCTTGAGCCTGACCCGTGCCCGTGCGACCGTCTTGCTGAGCTTCTCGTCACCGAGCTCGCGGGCGATCTCGGTGTCGTTCTTCCCGGCATAGAATGAGGTCACGAGCTTTGCGAGCTGGATCGGCTTCAAGGAAGTCTTGAAGATCCCCTGTTCGGTGATCTCCCGCATGACAAGGGCGACTTCGCGCTCGATCGCGTCGCTGTCTCTCAGGGTGCCGTGGATATTCTTCATCGGCTCGACTATCTTGGTCTTCCCCGACATGGCGCTGAAGAGCTTCAGCAGATGTGCTTTGCGTTTGTCTTCTGTTGTCATCGCTTACTCCGTTGTAGGAATACTGAATACAATACTTCGCCTCCTATTTAAGGCTATCTTTCGCAGCCACCCGACCAGAAGGTTTATTTCGGTCCGCGTCTCCCCGGACGGGCGGCCCGGCCGGCCATGCGCCCGGTCCGGGTATGCACCGGTCGCCAACTACGTCCGTAAGCTCGACGGGCCGGCTGGTTTTCCGGCCGGTTTCAGAGGCAATTTTTCCGGGCAGCGGTTCCCGGCTGCCTTCCGGTATCCCTCTCCCCATCCACCGCCAAAGAGAAAAGCCTTTTTGAAGCGCCTCGTGCAATCATATGAGAAGAGCAGGGAAATTACATGAGCGATGTCTTTGAGAACGTGATGGATCTGGCGAAGCGCCGGGGCTTCATCTGGCCCACCTCCGAATGTTACGGCGCTGTCGCGGGGTTCATCGACTACGGCCCCCTCGGCGCGATGATGAAGCGGCGGGTCGAGGATATCTGGCGGGAATTTTACGTCATCCGGGAGGGCTACTACGAGATCGAGTGCCCCACGATAGCGCAGGAGGCGGTCTTCATCGCCTCGGGCCACGTTGCCGGGTTCGCGGACAAGATGTGCCAGTGCCCGCACTGCAGGGAATTCCTCAGGGCCGACCATGTTGCCGAAGGCGGAGGGATCAAAAACGCAGCTACCATGGGCAACGAAGAGCTGGGAGCGGTGCTTGCGACCTGCAGGTGCCTTGCCTGTGAGGAAGTCCTCGGCAAGGTCGAGGTCTTCCACTTCAACCTGATGTTCAAAACGAGCATCGGCCCGGGCTCGCAGCGGACCGGCTACCTCCGGCCCGAGACCGCCCAGGGGATGTTCGTGGACTTCACCCGGCTCCTCCGCTTCTACCGGGACAAGCTCCCCTTCGGCGCCGTACAGATCGGAAAGTCCTACCGGAACGAGATCTCGCCCCGGCAGGGCATGATCCGGCTCCGCGAGTTCACGCAGGCGGAGGCGGAGATCTTCGTCCACCCGGCCTGCAAGAACTGCCACCCGAAGTTTTCCCGGTACGCCGGGTACCGGATGCCCCTCTTCACCGCGGACCTGCAGCTGAGCGGCGGGGAACCGGTCACGATGTCCATGCGGGAAGCGGTGGACAACGGCGTCATCGCAAACGAATACGTGGCGTATTACGTGGCCCTCACCCACGACCTCCTGATTACGATCGGGATCAGGCCGGAACGGCTCCGGTTCCGGCAGCACCTCCCCGACGAGCTCGCGCACTATGCGAATGACTGCTGGGATGCGGAGATCCGCTCCGACCGCTTCGGCTGGGTCGAGACGGTCGGGATCGCGGACCGGACCGATTACGACCTGAAGGCCCACGGGGACGCGAGCGGCACCCCGATGACGGTCTTCATCCAGTACGACGAGCCGAGGAAGGTCCCCCGCCGGCGGATCGTGCCGAACATGGGCGTCCTCGGCAAGCAGTACCGGGCGAAGGCGAAGGCGATCTTCGAGGCGCTCGCGAACGCGGCCCCGACCCCGGCCGGCGCCGACATCGAAGTCGGTGGCGAAAAGATCCACATCCCCGCCGATCTCTTCGAGGTGAAGGACGAGATCGTGGACGTCCGGGGCGAGGACATCGTCCCGCACGTGGTCGAGCCCTCGTACGGCATCGACCGGATGTGCTACGCGGTGCTGGAGCAGGCGTACGACGAGGACACCGCGGACGGCGAGAAACGGGTCGTGATGCGCCTCTCCCCCTCGGTCGCTCCCGTGCAGGTCGCCGTCTTCCCGCTCATGTCCCGCGATGGCCTCGACGAAATTGCGGGGGAGATCACCCGGACGCTGCATAAGTACGGCATCCTCGCCGAGTATGACGACTCCGGCGCAATCGGGCGGAGGTACCGCAGGCAGGACGAGATCGGGACGCCGTTTGCTATAACGGTGGATTATGAGACGAAAGAGACTTCCACTGTTACCATCCGGGACAGGGATTCGATGAAGCAGGTGCGGGTGCCGGTGGCTGAGGTTCC
>DATJBJ010000075.1:0-13878 GCA_035515395.1 Methanoregula sp.
GAAAACCGGGACCCTCCGGGGGGTGGAGGCGGTGGTAGACAAGGACCGTTCCGCCGCAGTGCTTGCCAGGATGATCGGTGCGTCGATCTTCCTGATCCTCACCGATGTCGACAACGCATACCTTGATTACGAACGGCCCGGCCAGAAAGCCCTTTCCCGCATCACGGTTGCGGAGGCAAAAACGTACCTCGCAGCGGGCCACTTCCCGAAAGGGAGCATGCGACCCAAGATCGAATCGGCAGTCAGGTTCCTCGAATCCGGGGGTGAGACCGCCATCATCACTTCGCCCCGGCTGGCAGGGGAGGCACTCGCAGGAAAAGCAGGGACGATCATCGTGCCGTGACGGGATCCGCACTCCTGCCAGGACCGGACTTCCCGGAGACCCGCGGTGTCGTTTGTCCCGTTGCATCGCGAGGGAAACCCGACCGGGCGATCGCTTTTTGAGCTGGAACGTCCGGGTGTCCTCATTGTCCTCATCGTTACACGGTCCGGTACCGGGAAAAATTTGACGAGGATGCCGACCTCGTCGGTCCCGGCCTCTCCAACCTTGCCACCGGTATCTCCGGAACGTTCGTGATCAACGGGAGCCCGACCAAGACCGAGATGGTGGACAGCGCCGGGGGAACGTCCCAGCTTGCGCAGCTCGTTACGGCCGGTATCGTGCTTGCCGTCCTGCTGTTTGTCACTGCCCCGCTCTCCTACCTCCCCGGCGCGGTCATCGCAGCGATTGTCTTCATCATCGGGGTCCACTTGATCGATTACCGCGGGATGCAGGGCCTCCTGCACCACCGGCCGGTGGAATTTGCCGTGGCTCTCGTCACTGCGCTCACCGTTGTCTTCGTCAGCGTGGGGTGGGGGATTGCCCTTTGCCATCGTCCTCTCCACGATCGCACATCTCAGGCACAGCTACAGGCCGCTGAATTTCCTCCTCGTCGAAATCCCGGACCGGGGATGGATGCTGACCCCTCCTGCATCCGGGAAGCAGGCAGCGCCTGGGCTTGCGATCTACCAGTTCGGGGCAAACCTGTACTATGCCAATGAAGCCCGTTTTACCCGCGAAATCCCCGATATCGTGAAAAATGCGAGTCCCCCTCTGCGGTGGCTGTGCATCTCCGCCATATCGATCCAGGATATTGATTTCTCCGGGTCCGAGGCACTGAAACAACTCCTCGCGGAACTCAGAAGCCGGGGTATCGTGCTCGTCATGAGTTCGGTCGAGGAGCCGGTCATGCGCCAGCTGGAACGGGACGGCCTCGTGGACCGGATCGGGGAAGGAACACTTCTTCGGGTTCACCGGGGACGCGGTCGTTGCCTACAACCGGACCTTATCGTAAAACCCGGAAGAGAGACCCGGAAGGAGGATTTCCCACGGAAAAATATAAGGAACTGAACGGGATCATTCCGTGACGGTATACGGGAGTGAATACATATTCCGGAGAATAACCCAGCCGCAGGTACCACTGCAGAGACCCCGGTGCCGGCCCCCGCGCCCGCCACCGGCCTGACCACCGCCGAGGTAACCACGATCCGGGACCGGTACGGCTTCAACGATATCCCTGAAGAAAAGAAGCACCCGCTCCTGAAATTCCTCGGCTACTTCTGGGGACCGATCCCGTGGATGATCGAGGCGGCCGCAATCCTCTCGGCAGTTATTTCCCACTGGGAAGACTTTGCTGTCATCCTCCTCCTGCTCATGACCAACGCTGTCGTAGGGTTCTTCCAGGAGCGGAAAGCGGAGAATGCCATCGAGCTCTTAAAAAAACGGCTCGCCCCGAACGCCCGGGTGCTCCGCGACGGGACATGGCAGGAGGTCCCCGCCCGCGAGCTGGTGCCCGGGGATCTGATCCATATCCGGCTGGGGGATATTGTACCCGCTGACGCGGTGCTGGGAGGCGGGAAATATCTCCTCGTCGATGAGTCCGCGCTGACCGGCGAATCCCTCCCGGTCGAGAAGAAGGCGGGCGACACGGTGTACTCCGGCTCTATCGCCCGGCAGGGCGAGATGGACGCCAAGGTCACGTCTATCGGCGGCGAGACGTTCTTTGGCAGGACCGCAAAACTCGTCCAGGCAAAACCCCCGCGGAGCCATTTCCAGGTGGCGGTCGGGCGGATCGGGAACTACCTCATCCTGCTCGCCATCGTGCTGGTCAGTATTGTCCTTGTCGTTGCTCTCCTGAGGTCAGCGTCGTTCCTCGAGACGCTCCAGTTCGCCCTCATCCTGATCGTGGCGGCGATCCCCGCGGCGCTTCCTGCAGTGATGTCGGTGACCCTTGCCGTCGGGGCGGTCGCGCTCGCGAAGAAAGAGGCGATCGTCTCCCGGCTCACGTCCATCGAGGAGATGGCCGGTGTTGACATCCTCTGCTCCGACAAGACCGGGACCATCACGCAGAACTCGATCAGCGTGGGTCGGATCAGGACATTTCCCGGGGTAACGGAATCGGATGTCATCGTCGCCGCGGCACTCGCTTCCCGGCGGGAGAGCAACGATCCCATCGACACGGCAATTTTCTCCCGGTTCGATCACCCCGGTCCAGAACCCGGTGGCGCCCGGTACGAAACGCAGGATTTCGTCCCCTTCGATCCGGTCTCAAAGTTCTCAAAGGCCACGATCCGCGATCCTTCGGGAACGACGTTCGAAGTCGCCAAGGGGGCACCGCAGGCAATTGCCTCCCTTGCCGGGAATGACGGGGCAATCGCACCTGTGCTGGACGAATGGGTGAACGGGTTTGCGGAGAAGGGGTTCCGGGCGCTCGGTGTCGCAAGGACCGGCGGGGAGGACGGGAAATGGCAGTACCTCGGCGTCATCGGCCTCTTCGACCCGCCGCGGGAGGACTCCGCTGCCACGATCGACGAGGCAAAAAAACTCGGCGTGGACGTCAAGATGGTGACCGGGGACCACATCGCGATCGCAAAGGAGATCGCCGGGCAGGTTGGCCTTGGCAAAAACATCCTCCCGCAGTCCGCGTTTGTTGCCGGCGACGGGGAAGCGACCCGGCATCAGCTGGAGGCCGCCGACGGGTTCGCACAGGTCTTCCCGGAGAACAAGTTCCAGATCGTAAAAATCCTGCAGGAAGGCAACCACATCGTCGGTATGACCGGGGACGGCGTGAACGATGCCCCGGCCCTCCGCGAGGCAGATGCGGGTATAGCGGTTGCGGGTGCTACCGACGCCGCGAAATCGGCAGCCGACATCGTCCTCACCCGGCCCGGGCTCTCGGTGATCATCGATGCGATCGAGCGGAGCCGGGAAATATTCAGGAGGATGGAGAATTACGCGGTGTACCGGATCGCCGAGACCGTCCGGGTACTGATCTTCCTGACCCTCTGTATCGTGCTCCTGGACTTCTACCCGATCACCGCGCTCATGCTCGTCGTGCTCGCGATCCTCAACGACCTCCCGATCATGATGATAGCATTCGACAACGCGCCGGTGGCAAAAAAACCGGTCCGGTGGCAGATGAACCGGATCCTGACGCTTGCGACGATCCTCGGGGTCATCGGGGTGGTTTCAAGCTTCCTTCTCCTCTGGCTCGCCCGCGAAGTGTACCACCTCCCGCCCGGGGTCATCCAGACGCTCATCTTCCTCAAGCTTGCCGTAGCCGGGCACATGACCATCTACATCGCCCGTACCGGCCAGCAGCATTTCTGGGAGCGCCCGTTCCCCTCGATAGCCCTGTTCGGGACGGCTGAGGTCACGCAGATTGTCGCGACAATTATCGCGATTTACGGGGTCTTCATGACGCCGACCGGATGGGATCTCGCCCTCATCGTGTGGGGATATGCACTGGTGTGGTTCGTGATCAACGACCTGATCAAGGTATGGCTGTTCCGGAAGATCCATCCCTATTCCTGAGACAGATCCGATCCATTGTCCGGAAAACCCATCGGGAAGGATTAAGCCGGGGCTGCGCCGCGACCGGCGGACTTCCGGCATGATATGACGGTATCTGCGCTGGCGGGTTTACCGGTTCCCGGTTTTTTTCCCGGGCCGGGGACGTTTGCCGTCCCGCCCCGCGGATTCCGCGGTGGCCGGCCGGTGCCGGCAGGCTCCGGCCAACGCGTCCGTTTGCAGCGCCGCGGGACAACAACCCCGGTCACGTGCCGCTTTTTTTCAGGGCTTCCTGATAAAAAAGGGGAATCCGGTTCAGGAGCAGCGGCCCGCAGCGGGCTTCGGCCCCGCCCTTGCAATCCCGCCGATTGCACCCCCGATAAAACTGAGGATCGGGAAATAGAAGAGCGCGAGGACGAGGAAGAGGATACCCCCGACCGGTGTGAACTGGGGGACCGCCTCCCGTATGAACGGGATATTTGCAATAACGTCGAGCGCCACGAGGACCGCCCCGATGAACCCGGTGATAATGCCGGCTTTTGCCCCGTTCAGGAAATCCTTCCCCGCCACGTAGCCTGCCACGATCCCGCCGATGAACGGCCCTGCGAGGGGAACCGAGGCGAGAATGTTCACGGTGACGATGCCAAAGATGACCGTAACGACGACACCGGCAATTATGGCTTCAACAAACCGCATTTTTTCCTGTTCCATAGTGACCGGAATTGCACGCAGAGGTAATAACGCATTGCCTGCACGGGATCCGGAGATCCGATCCCACGGCGCACCGGAGCCGGGCCACCCGGAAGCGACGATACCTCCATGCGCCGGCCGGGCTGCTGTCCGGACACGAATGGCCCCAATACAACGGACCCCCGGCGTCCGGTATGAACGGCTGGCCGTCGGAGCAGTCGGGATTTTCCGGGAAAGAACCCGTCCCGGTCCCGGTTTTCCGGACAAATCAAAAAAATCATAACGGAGTGAGTGATATACCAGTCGATGCATCTCGAATGGTTCGGCTGGAGCCTTCTCCTCCTCCTGATATGGGGGCTCGTCCGAAAGAGCGTCCACAGCCACGAGATAAGAAAAGAGATGCTGGTCGTGAGCGCCTGGACCTCGCTCCTCGCCCTGACCGAACCCCTTTTTGTCCCCAGGTACTGGAACCCGCCTTCGCTGTTCGATCTCGCGCAGACCACCGGGTTCGATATCGAGAGTTTCATCTTCTGCTTTGCGATCGGCGGGATCGGCTATGCCCTGTACATGGTATTTTTTCCCGTGGGCCACGAACCGCCGGTCCCGCGGGACGAGCGGATAGACGCCCGCCACAAATATCACCTCCCGCTGCTCCTGTCGACCCCGGCACTGTTCATCGCGCTCTCCCTGCTGACAGGGCTCAACCCCATTTACTCCGCGATCGTCTCGATGATGGCCGGCGGGATCGCGACCTGGTACTGCCGGCCGGACCTCAAGCGGAAGATGGCGGTGAGCGCCGTATTGTTCCTCTGCCTGTATTTCCTGTATTTCATCACCCTCATCGCCGCCGCCCCCGGCTACGTGGAAAGGGTGTGGAACCTCGGCGCGATCTCGGGGGTCCTTGTTTTCGGCGTCCCGCTCGAAGAGCTGATGTTTGCGTTCGCTTTCGGGTTTTACTGGTCTACCGTGTACGAACACTTTACCTGGAAAGAAGTGCCGGTGAAGTATATCCCGGGGTACTGACAGCCCTTTTTTCGCCCCGTTTCCGAAAGATACATACCCGCCGGCTACCGGCCTGATTCCACATCCCACGGAAACACTTTTCACCTTTGGTTAAACAGTATCACTCGCGAAAAACAAAAATCAGGGAGAGGAAACAGGGGAACAATTATGGCAGGACTTCAGCGGACTCTCGGCGTCTGGCAGGCAGCGGCAGTCAGCATCGGGGCGATCATCGGGGCGGGCATCTTCGTCCTGATCGGCGTCGCATCGGGCATCGCCGGGCCGGCAGTCATCCTCTCGTTTGTCCTTGCGGGCCTTGCGGCGCTCTTCACGGCGCTCAGCGCGGCCGAGCTCTCCTCGTTCATCACCGAGTCAGGCGGGTCGTACATCTATGCGCACCACGCGTTCGGGCGGTTCTGGGGCTTCGTCGTCGGCTGGATGCAGTCTGCCGACTATATCATCGGCGCGAGCGCCGTCTCGATCGGGTTTGCCGGGTACCTCATCTATTTCCTCCACGTCCCGCAGACTACGGTGGCGCTTATCCTCATCGCCTTCGTCCTCCCGCTCGTGCTCGGGGCAGTCAACCTGAAGGGGATGCGGGATGCGGCGGGGATAAATTCGGTGCTCGTCCTGCTGAAGATCATAGCACTTGTCCTGTTCGTCGCAGTCGGGGGATGGTACCTTGTCACACATGGCGGCGGCCCGAATTATTACCCGTTCTTCCCGGCCGGTGTCCCGGGCATGGTCCACGGGGCAGCGGTCATATTCTTCGCGTTCGTCGGGTTCAACACGGTCACGGTCATCGCCGAGGAGATAAAAGACCCGGTGAAAAATGTCCCGCGTGCGCTCCTCATCGCCTTTGCGGTGAGCGCGGCCATCTACATCACCGTTTCGATCGTCTCCATCGGGCTTGTGAACTGGTCGGTCCTGGCCACTTCGGATGCACCGCTTGAGAGTGCCCTCATGGTAGCAACGCAGAATCCCCTGATCCTCGGGTATGTATCGATCGCCGCCCTCTTTGCCACCGCGTCGGTCGTCATGGCGAGCATTTTTGGCGGTTCCCGGGCCCTGTTCGCGATGTCCCGGCAGAACCTCCTCCCCCCGGCCCTGAAGCGGGTATCGGGTGCCGGGGTTCCTTTTGTCTCGGTCATCCTCGTCTCCGGTGTGATGTCCGCAATCGTGCTGCTCTCGGGTGGCGACCTCGGGACGCTCGCCCAGATCTTCAATTTCGGTACGCTGATGACGTTTTTCTTCATCAACCTGAGTCTTGTCAAGCTCCGGTGGGACGACCCCGGGGCGGTCCGGGGATTCACGGTCCCGCTCTATCCCCTTACTCCGCTGCTTGGGGTCGTGTCCTGTGCCCTTCTCATCGCGTATCTCAGCCGGTTTGCGCTGGTGTTCGGGGTTATCTGGATCGCGATCGGGCTTCTCATCTTCGAGATGAACATCCGGCGCTACCGGAAGATCGAGCCGGTGGAGACAAAACCGGAGCTCCATTCTGAGAAGAGACCGGAAAAGAACTAGCGGTCCGCTTCTGCCGGTCCCCCGGCACCCGTAACTTCCGGTGGGGCAGCCGTTGGTATCCGGAATTCCCGGATAGGACGAGAGAAGGAACAGCGTATCCGCACGGCAGGGGACAGGACATGCCCGGTGCGGACAATCCCAATCTTAATGAAGAATAACGCAGAGGGTATGCTGCGATGCCCTCCCGTCCCGGTCTGAAAAAAATGCTCGTGGTCGCGGCCATAGCAGTCGTCCTGTTCGTCGCCCTTGTCCTGCCGGTCCTCCAGCGCGGCCAGGTCTCTGCCGGGACCCGGGCACTCGAAGCCGTTGAAGTCCGGTCGTACCAGGGAAAGGACCTCTCGTCCATCGGCGACTTCCACGAGAACTCAATCCTCGGCCCCCAGTACATCAATGAATCGGATTACCGGCTCACGGTCACGGGCCTGGTGAATTCGACAAAGGTCTCGACCTACCGCGGGATCCTCGACAACCACCCGCATTATTCGAAGGTCGTCACGCTCCACTGCGTCGAAGGCTGGGACGTAACCATCCTCTGGGAGGGCGTGCTCGTCCGGGACCTCATCAGCGAGGCGGGCGCAGATCCCCGGGCAAACACTGCGGTCTTCACCGCCCATGACGGGTACACGACCTCGTTCCCGCTGTCGTACTTTACGGACCGGGACATCATCATGGCGTACCGGATGAACAACGTCACCCTTCCCGCGGAACGCGGGTACCCGTTCGAGCTGGTCGCGGAGGACAAGTGGGGATACAAGTGGATCAAGTGGATCGAGAAGATCGAGCTCACCGATGATCCGAATTATGAGGGCTACTGGGAGCAGCGGGGTTATTCGAATACGGGCGACCTCAACGGCAGCTTTTACGCTGCCTGAGAACAACCGGGAACATTTTCTGGATGTGGTCGCAGGAAATTTGTCTCCGGTACCATGCTGCAACGGGACCGGACATGCCAATATCCCGCTCATCGTGCATTCCATCGAACCGCGTCGGGTGCCGGGAACGATGAAAATGCGATCTTCTGTAGGCCGGTCTTATCGTTCCCACCAAAAGACCGGGTCATTTCGACGGGCATTGTGATGACCGGGCACCAGACTCCGCCGGAACCATTAAATATATCCGGTATAAACTGTCCGCCAACTCAAGGTGTATACGGGCACCATTCCTGATGTGCCGAAAAAGGGGGAACTATCCTGACAGAACGAACGCAGCGAGAAAATTCCTGTATCGGGGAAGATGTACTTGATAATGCACTGGTGATGATTGCAGTCCTCGGCGAAAAGGGACGCGTGGTATTCTGGAACCAGGGGGCCGAGATGATCACCGGATATCCGCCGAACGACGTTCTCGGGAGCAATGCGGTCTGGAGAGATCTCTACCCGGAAAAAGCTTACCGCGACAGCATCACGCTCCAAATTGCCGGCATCCTCAGAACAAAAAATTCATTTAAAAATTTCGAAACCAACATCAGGACGCGCCTGGGCGAGTCCCGCATCATCCTCTGGAATACCAGAAAGATTCCCGGCGCCGGCCCCGCACGGACCATTGCGGTCGGGATAGATGTCACGACCGAGCGCGAGGCCATGGCATTCCGGGACAGCATTATCGAAAACGCAAACCTCCTCATCGCCGTTCTCGATCCCGACGGGACGGTACGGATCTGGAACAAGGCGGCCGTAGCAATCACCGGTTACTCCCCCATAGAAGTCATCGGCCGGCGCGACATCTGGAAAAAACTCTACCCCGTACCCGAGTATCGCCGGGAAATAACGGACCGGATCACCCGGATCATCGCCGAACAAAATTACCTTGAAGATATCGAGACCACGATCCGGACCAAAGGCGGAGAATCGAGGGTAATTTCCTGGAACACCCGGCAGGCCGGATCGAAGGGGACGTATCACGAGATCGCCATCGGCAGGGACGTCACCCGGCGGCATAAGGCGGAGGAGGCGATGGCCTCCCTCATGGACGGGATGACCGTGCGGCTGAAAGAACCGGCCGGGATGATGCGTTCCCGGCTCCTTGAGTCCGCCCGGCTCATGAAAGAGGGGAAGATCTCGACCGGTGAAATTATCGCGATGCTCGAAAGCCAGGCCCGGAACGCAGAGCACATCGAGACAACCATCCGGGAGCTCCAGTCAGCGATTGCCGGTATGGACCGGTAGAATGGTCAAGGTAGCCGTGAACTCCGACAAACGGAAATTTCTTTTTGCCGGCTTTTCATGCGGACTGTCAGGGTCACCGGAATCCGGAGACCTTCTGAACCCTGATTAACTCCAAATCTTCACTTTCCCAAAGACTGGAGCAGACCCGCAAAAGGAGACAAAAAATTCTGAAACATGGGACGGGTACGAAAACTATTTCCCTGTGCCGGGGAGGTATGGGTCTGATCAGGAGAGCAGGATATGGCTAAGATTCTGGTGGTTTATTTTTCACGGACCGGCAACACCGAAAAACTTGCAGATTCCGTAGCGGAAGGAGCACGAGAAGGAGGTGCGGAGGTAATGGTGAAGAAAGCAGCGCTTGTTACCGTGGATGAACTTGTTGTGGCAGATGCTATAGCCTTTGGTTCGGCGACCAGCTGGGGATACATGGGCGGTATTCTTAAGGATGTGCTGGAAAACATGCTGATCCAGGCCCGGGACAAATTCGGCGGGAAGCCGTATGCCGTGTTTATATCAGCAGGTGCCATCGAAAGCGGACGGAAAGCGGCAGAATCCATCGGAAACATCGCAAAACACTTCAGGATGCGGTCAGTTGCGAACGATGTTGTTTCAAAAGGCAGTCCTTCTGCTGCAGACAGGGAGGCATGCAGGGAATCAGGCAGAAAACTCGCCCGGGCGATACAATAACCCCAAAGCACGGATTTTTTTAAGTTCAACAATAGTTCCCCGACATTTCAAGTCGTATTTTTGTATCGGATCAGCAGCGGGCATCGCACCAGCACCCTGATGGCACTTCGCCATCGAAACTTTTATTGTGACTGCTCCCCCAGTGCCGCGCTGACAAAAGTGAGATGATTATGATCGAAAAACTGCAGGAGAGCTCGCGGAATATCCTTGGGTTCCGGGCACGGGGAAAGCTTACAGAAGCCGACTACCTTGAACTTCTTGTACCGGAGATCGAGAAGGCCATGAAGGAGTTCCCGAAGATCCGGATTGTCTGGGTCCTGGAAGGCTTCGAAGGCTGGACGGTCGGGGGTGCCTGGGAGGATTTCCTTCTCGGGCTGAAATTCTCGAAAATCGAGAAGCTTGCTACGGTCGTGGACGAGAACTGGGACGAGTGGCTTACCCTGATGTTCAGGGCTTTCACAACCCTGACCGGCACAGAACTCAGGTTCTTTAAGAAGGAGCGGTTGCCCGAAGCCTGGGAATGGATACGGGCCTAAGGCAGGACTCCTTTTTTTTATCTTTTTTCGCAGCCATACTTTTTTTGGGCGGCTCCCGGGTTTGTTCATAGTTGATCTCAATCCCTCATCCGGGCAAATCCTACAACTCCTCCATCTTATCAGAACTTAGAGAAAGACTGGGTGGAATTTATGTGCCGGTCGTGTTGTGCATTTACGGCCGGTCGCCGGACTTCTTGTCACGATGATCTCATCAGGTTAACCCTCCCTCCGGAAAGACCGTGCAGGTTATCCGCAGGGATCAGGATGCCCCCTGCAAACCCCCCATGTTCGCAGGGGGTCTGGGACCCAGAAAACCCCGCAAAATGCCCGGATTGCCAATCCGGCCATTTCCGAAAAACCCCGTAAAACGCCCGGATTCTATCGGAGGCCTTAAAGAGTTTGTTTCCGTAAACCGGCCGATTTCCGTAGTCTTTAAAAAGGCGGTTTTTTCTGGATTCCGGCCCGGTTTCATAGAACCGGGGGGGTCCGGGAAAAAACGCCCGAAAAACCGTGGCCATGGGGCGGCAAAGGGCATTATAATCTCTTCATTTTGAGTCCTGTTTGCCAAACAGGGGCAGGAAAGGGACATCAATCGGTCACGATCTGTCATTTCCGGGGGGGACGAGGACCGGCCTGGCGCTGCAGGGTCCGGGCGGATATGGGGATGTTGTATGAACGGATTTGATCATCATTGACGCGAATGTTCCAGCGGCAATTTTTTTTGCAGAAAAAATTAATTCCGGGCCGGTCGCGATCGCGAAAAATATTTTTCCGGCGCGATCCGGCACGGGCAGAAAAATTTTCCGGCTCGCACTTGAGTTGAGACAAAAAAATTTCCGGCGCGGGTCGACAAAATTCCGGAAGATGCGTCGCCGGTTGATGGTACCGGGTCGGGGGGTCGGCCCCGGTCTTTCCGGCACGATGAGAGGTGAGGCGATAATAGTTTCTGGTGCCGGTTTGATCGGGCGCTGCTGCAAGCCCCGGATAAGTTTTATGCATGTAAAAGAAAGAGCACCCATTGATGAAGACCCGCCACCACCATTCCCCGGAGACCGATATCAGGACCATCGCGTGGCACGCGATGGAAAAATACGGTTTTGAAGCCCGGTTTCCCCCGCGGGTGATCGACGATGTCAGCGCGATGCGGGAGCAGGCCTTCCCCGATGTCCCGAAAGGCTTCACCGATCTCCGCCCGCTCCTGTGGTCGTCGATCGACAACCACGATTCCCAGGACCTCGACCAGCTGGAATACTGCGAACGGACGCCTGAAGGAACGATCCTGGTACGGGTTGCCATAGCCGACGTGGATTCCTATGTCCGGAACCATTCACCGACCGATGAATATGCCGCGCACAACGGGACGACGATCTATACCGGTGTCGTCACCTTCCCCATGCTCCCCGAACGCCTCTCCCACGGGATCACCTCCCTCCTGCCGGGAAAAGACCGGATGGCCGTCGTCATCGAGTTCCTGGTCCGGCACGACGGGAGCTTTGCTCCCCGCGGGGTGTACCGGGCCCTGGTCCGGAACAAGGCAAAACTGGTGTACGAGGAGGTCGGGGCCTGGCTGGAAGGAACCGGTCCCGTTCCGAAAGGGGTAACCGATGTGCCGGGACTGGAAGAGCAGCTCCGCCTTCAGGACGAGGCCACCGTGCTCCTGCGGAAGAACCGGCGGGAAGAAGGCGCCCTCGAGTTCGAGACGATAGAGCCCGAGGTGGTCATGGAAGGCGACGAGGTCAAGGGGCTCGTTGCCCTGACACCGAACCCGGCCCGGGCCCTGATCGAGGAGTTCATGGTCGCGGCAAACGGGACGATGGTTGCCCGGCTCGGCGTTGCGGGCGTGCCCATGATCCAGAGGGTCGTAAGGACACCCAAGAACTGGGCAGGCATCATGCTCACCGCCGCGATCCACGGCACAACCCTGCCCGGGGAGCCTGATGCAAAGGCGCTCGCAAAATTCCTCCTGCAGGAAAAGACCGCAGATCCTCTCCATTTTCCCGACCTCTCCCTCACCATGATAAAACTGATGGGGGCCGGCGAGTACCTGATGCTCGAACCGGGTTCCACGCCGGCAGGCCATTTCGCCCTCGCGATCATCGATTATACGCACGCAACGGCACCGAACCGGCGCTACGTGGATATCATCAACCAGCGCCAGGTAAAAGCGATCCTCGCGGGGGAGCCCGGCCCGTATACATCCGCGGATCTCGCCGCAAGGGCTGCGTGGCTGACCGACCGGGAGAAGGCATCGAAGAAGGTGAGGCGGTTCATGCGAAAAGCCGTTGCTGCCACGCTGCTCGAGAACAGCATCGGGAAGACGTTTGGCGCTCTCGTGACCGGCGCCACGGAGAAGGGGACCTATGTCCGGCTCCTCGAACCTCCCGCCGAAGGCCGGGTCATGAAGGGAGAACGGGGCCTCCTCGTCGGCCAGAAAGTGCGGGTCCGGCTCATAAAAACCGATCCCTGGAACGCATTCATCGATTTCGAGTGCATCAGCCGCGAAAGGATGGCCTGATGGCCGGGTCCTGCTCCCGTATTTTTCTGCAACGATGTAAAAAATCGCGGGAGCAGCAGAGCAGGTACCGGAGATTCTCATCCGTGGCGCCCGGTCCCATCCCCGGATATACCGGCAGTCTCACCGGCACCTTCCCGGAAACCGCTACCCGCCGCAGGGTATAAATAATATCTTCCTGCTTATGGGAACGCGTTGCAGCAGGGCAACGGGGGCGATCGTGTGGTCAATGTTGAAAAAGCGGGAGAGGTATACCGGTGCAGTGTCTGTGGGAATGTGGTCTCGGTGAAAGAGGCAGGCGGCGGCGAACTCGTCTGCCACGGGGAGCCGATGCAGCTGGTTGAGAGCGGGAAATAAGAGATTATTCCCGTCCCGGAAAAGGGGGACACGAATATGCGGAACCAGGTCGCGACCATCGATGAATACATCGCATCGTTCCCGCCGGAAGTTCAGGAAAAACTCCGGTCCATCCGGGCGGTGATCCACCGGGCCGCACCGGATGCGGAGGAAACGATACGGTACAGGATCCCGACATTCCGTCTGAACGGCGTCAACCTGGTCCACTTTGCGGCATTCAGAGACCACCTCAGTTTTTTCCCAACCTCATCCGGTATCGGGGAGTTCAGGGAGGAGTTGTCTTCGTTCGTTTTGAGCAGGGGGACGATCCAGATCCCGCTGGATGTGCCGGTGCCGGACGATATCGTGGAGCGGATCACCCGGTTCCGGGCGGAGGAAGTCCGGAAGAACAAAAAGAAGAAGGCGTGAATGGGTCTCAGGCGAGGACATGCAGGAAGAGAACCCATCAGGATTCCTTCCTTGCGCCCCTTCCGGTCCGGGCGACGGCTCTGCAAAATTTTTTAAAAAAACGAATGGTTACCAGGCAAAAATAATTTGAGGGGGAGGGTAGGGGGCTGCCTCAGAAAAATCCGGAGG
>DATJBJ010000076.1:0-11270 GCA_035515395.1 Methanoregula sp.
GGGTCTTCACCGGAGAATACAGAAACGTTCCCGCCGCCCGCGAAACGGGCAAGGGGATGAGGAAATCATGAAACCATCAACTTACGTACGCTTCGGCCTTCTCGGCCTTTCACTCTTCCTGCTCATCTGCGGGATTGCATCCGCCGCGGGATCCGGCTCTACGGCGAGCGCGGTTACGACGAGCAGCGCCAGCAGCTCGAGCTCATCAACAGGAACGACTTCCTATCAGGACTCCGCGTCCCTCGTCTATGTGTACGGAGTGGACTACGACCCCCAGGTATTCTATCCCGGCGAGACCGGCACGATCACCGTTCACCTGGCCAACAGTGCCAGTACGGCAGTCGGCCTCACCGAGCCGGATATCATCGGGCAGAACGTCGCTGTTATCAACAAAAATGCGTTCGAGACCCTGAGTTATATCGGACCGGGCGCGACGATGGACGTCAGTTTTACGGTTTCTGTCGACGGTTCGGACGGGACCTACTATCCGCTCTTCTCGATCGGAACAAAGGATGCGAGCTCCGTCCACTACCCCGTCAAGCTGGTCGTGGACTCGACCGACCTCCGGGCGAGCGTCTGCGGTAGGCCGGATAACTTTGCCGTCGGGAAGATGGACACGGTCAATTTCAGCGTTATCAACCCGCGGGACGGCCCCCTCAGCAATATCCTTGTCACCGTGGATGGCGCAGGGAACTCGGTATCGCCGTCGGAATCTTTCATCAGCAGCTTAAACGCGAGCAGCTCCGCGATCATCCCCTTCCAGGTCACGCCGTCCCAGCAGGAGTCGAACGTCACCTTCCATGTCTCGTACGACAATGGCGACAACCACCATACACAGGATGTGGTCCTCCCGATAAATCTCGGTGAAGACAAGACCGGGGCAAAACCGATAATAAACGATATTGCTCTGACAAACCAGGGTGGATCGTACCAGATGACCGGTGATGTGACCAATGCCGGGATCAGCGATGCGGAAGCCATGGTGGTCTCCGTGGGGGCGCCGCTGACGCCGGTCCAGCCGTACTCGAATTATGCAATCGGCTCCCTGGCATCGGATGACTTCTCCAGTTTCACCCTGACGTTTTCGGGAAACGACCTTTCAGTGGTACCGGTGGTGGTCCAGTGGAAGGATGCGCAGGGCAATTCATACTCCTCCACGACAACCCTTGACCTCAGGAACATGGCGGCCGCATCCTTCTCCGGCACACGTTCGTCCGGCTCCGGCAGTGCCGGCTCCCTGAATGGCGGCACTACCGTCGCCGCAGCCGCCGGCGGCGGTGCCGCCCGGGGTGGCGGCGGGAACTTCCTCTTTGGCGGCAGGGGCGGCGGCGGCCTCTCCGCGTTCTACCCGGTCATCGCCGGCGGGATCATCCTGGTCATCGGCATCGTCCTCTACACCAAGCGCAAATGGGTACTGACGAAACTGAAGAAGCAGTAAGGGGGCCATACCAGATGGCAACCACCCCGCTTATCCGGCTCTCCGAGGTCACGAAGACGTACCACCTCGAGAGCGGCGACTTCACGGCACTCGACCACGTATCCCTCGACATCAACGACGGCGACTTCGTGGCCATCATGGGGCCGTCGGGATCCGGGAAATCCACGATGATGAACCAGCTCGGGATCCTCGACGTCCCGACATCGGGGGAGCTCCTGATCGACGGCAGGAATGTTGCAAATATGACCACGCTCGAACGGACTCACATACGGCGCGACATCGTCGGGTACATCTTCCAGAAGTTCTACCTGATCCCCCTCCTCTCCGCGTACGAGAACGTGGAGTACCCGCTCATCCTGAAGTATAAGAAGCGCGACGGGACCGGAAGGGCGGCGGCTATGCTCAGGGCGGTAGGTTTCGACGAGGCCATGAGCGAACACCGGCCGTCCCAGCTCTCGGGGGGGCAGCAGCAGCGGGTGGCGATCGCCCGGGCGCTCGTCAATGACCCCAAGATCCTTCTCTGCGACGAGCCGACCGGCAATCTCGACCGGAAGACCGGGCTCGCCATCATGGACATTGTCTGCGATCTCAACCGGGAGGGACGGACGGTCATCATCGTCACCCACGACCCGAAGATCGCGGAGTACGCGCGGAGGACCGTGGTCCTGGAAGACGGGAGGATCGTGCAATCATGAGAGACATCTTCTTCGACCTCTCGGTCCGGAGCGTGAAGCTCAACTTCCTCCGCTCGCTCCTCGCATCGATCGGGATTGTCATCGGCGTAGTGGCGGTCTCTTCCATGGGCATGCTCGGGACAAACATGCAGCTCTCGGTAAAGGACCAGCTATCTTCCGATGTCAACACGATCATGGTCACGTCGGACGTGGTCCGGACGACCTCGACGTCCGGTGTCCCGGTCACATCGTCAGGGATTGACAAGAGTACTCTCAACGATATCACTACAGCGGCGGGGCAGAATGATGTAGTCCCGATACATCATACGAGTACCCAGTTCACCATCGGGTCTACGAACGGACGGGGTTCGATCTACGGTCTCGACCCGAACGATGTCCCCAAGTTCCTGACGGTCCAGGAGGGTTCGCTCCCCAAAGGCCTTGACGACGCTCTCGTGGGTGCGAATATTGCGAACAATTTCAACATGAATGTCGGCTCCCGGATCAAGATCGGCCCGCCCGACACGCCCAACCGGCCAACGGTGCGGGTGGCCGGCATCCTCGCGGCCCGCGGCTTTGCTTCCGACGGAGTGAACACGGATAACGCGATCGTAGTCCCGGATCTGTGGTACACCAACACGTACGGGAGTTACCAGATCTATGACCAGGTAAACGTGATCATGCAGAACGTCGACAATATCAATGTCACGGAAGCGGCGATCGACAACAAGCTCAACTCACGGACACAGGTTGTGCGGATCTCGGACGCCAGCTCCCGTCTCACCACCATCTCCTCGACTCTGGGTACAATCACGACGTTCATTCTGGCAATCGGCGGCATATCGCTCGTGGTCGCAGCAGTGAGCATCTTCAACGTCATGATGATGTCGGTGAACGAGCGGATCCAGGAGATCGGCATCCTCCTTTCAATCGGGACGGAGAGGGGCGAGGTCCGCAAGATGTTCCTGTACGAGGCCCTGATTCTGGGGGTAATCGGTGCAGCGGTGGGCGGCATAATGACGCTCGTCATCGGGTACTCTGTCGTCAATGCTATGATCGGCAGCACCGCGTATTTCTTCCTCCCCGACAGTCTCCTGTACGTTCCGGAAGGGATGCTCATCGGCATCGTTGTCTGTGTCGCGTCCGGGCTGTACCCGGCCTGGCGGGCCTCGAATATGGACCCGATCGACGCCCTGCGGAGCGAATGAACCATCTTTTTGACCGGGCATCTTTGCCCCCTGTCGGCTGTTTCCGGGCAGAAAAGGGATGGCAGGAGCCCCCCTTTCCCGTCTTCTCCGCTGTTTTTCGGGGGACCGTTGTCTGCGGACCGGTCGGTGTCTTCTTTGGAAAGGAGATCCGGACCGGTACGCGGGACGGTACCCGGCCCGGGAACTGTTCGCAGATCCGGGCAGTACTTCCTGCCGGTTCCGGTGTCTTGACCCGCCCGTTTGGTGAAATCTATATAACGTAGTACCGGGTATCAGTCAGCAGACAGGAACGGGCCCCGGTGGAGCCGGTCTGGCGGTGATTTCATGGTGCGAAGGATCATTGTTTTTCTCCTCCTGCTTTTCTGCCTGGTAGCGGCTGCCGGTGCACAGACCGGCGTATCATCTTCTTCGGTCGCAGCGTCTCTGGTATCAATCTCCAGCGTCACCTCGTACCCCCAGGTATTTTATCCGGGCGAGCAGGGCACGATCACGGTCGTGCTGAACAACTCCGCCAGTCAATCGGTGGGGTTATCGCAGCCTGACATCATCGGCAATAACATCCAGGTCATCAATGCCAATACGTTCGAGACCCTGACCTATATCGGCCCGGGCGCTACCCTCTCCGTCAGCTTCGTCGTCACCGTCGCCGGGCCGGACGGGACGTACTTCCCCCTCTTCACGATCGGCACGAAAGACTCGAGTTCCATCCACTATCCCATCAAGCTCGTCGTAGATTCGACCGACATCGACGGCTACGTCTCGGACAAGCCGGATAATTTTGCCGTCAACCGGCCGGATACGGTCAACCTCAGCATCGTAAACCCCCGCGACGGGCCGATCAACAATATCATCGTCACCGCCTCCGGGCCGGGCCTCGATATAAGCCCGACCGAGTCCTTCGTCAGCGTCCTCGGCGCCGGGAGTTCCGTTGCCATCCCGTTCACCGTCACGCCTGCCCAGGCATCAAACCTCAGCTTTCACATCGCTTACGAGAACGGCGACAACAAGCACGCCCAGGACGTCGTGCTGCCGATCAACATCGGCGAGGACAAGACCGGGGCAAAACCCGTTGTCAACGATATCGCACTCACGCCGCAGGGTAGTTCGTACCAGATGACCGGCGATGTGAGCAATGCCGGGGTCACCGATGCTTCCGGCATGGTCATCTCGGTCCTCCCCCCCGCAACTCCGGTCGAGCCGTATCCGTCCTACGCGATCGGCACGCTCGCCGCCGGCGATTTCTCCAGTTTCACCCTTACCTTCTCAGCTTCCGATCTCTCGGCAGTACCGGTGCAGGTCCAGTGGAAGGATGCTGAGGGGGATACGTTCTCCACGGTGAACAGGCTCGACCTGCGCATCCTCGCAGCGGCGACCGGGACGGGCCGGACCAGTGGTTCGGGCGGCAGCTTCTTCGGGACCGGCGGGACCGGCGGAACGGCTGCAGCCGGCCCGGGGGGGAACGCCGGGGGCGGCGGCCCCGCCCGGGGCGGCGGCGGGATCTTCCCGTTCGGCGGCGGCTCGCGGGGCGGGGGGCTCAGTTCGTTTTTCCCGGTCATCATCGGGGGAATTATCGTAGTTGCTGCGGCAGTTCTCTGGGTAAAACGAAAACGGATCATCGCCCGGTTCCGGAAGAAACAGTGAGGTGATCCCGGATGGAGAGTCCCCCGCTCATCCGCCTCGTCGACGTCACCAAGGTCTACCATCTGGAGAGCGGCGACTTCACCGCCCTCAACCACGTCTCGCTCGATATCAGGGAAGGGGAGTTCGTGGCAATCATGGGGCCGTCCGGCTCGGGGAAATCGACCCTGATGAACCAGCTCGGCATTCTCGACGTCCCCAGTTCCGGCGAGCTGTACATCGACGGGAAGAACGTAGCGAAGATGTCCGCGCTCGAACGGACGCACATGCGCCGGGACGTCATCGGGTACATCTTCCAGAAGTTCTACCTAATCCCCCTCCTCTCCGCGTACGAGAACGTGGAGTACCCGCTGATCCTGAAGTACAAGAAGCGGGACGATACCGGGAAGGCCGCGGCGGTGCTCCGTTCTGTCGGGTTCGACGAGTCGCTCTCCGCCCACCGGCCTGCCCAGCTCTCGGGCGGGCAGCAGCAGCGGGTGGCGATCGCCCGGGCGCTCGTCAACGACCCCAAGATCCTCCTCTGCGACGAGCCGACCGGCAACCTCGACCGGAAGACCGGCCTCCAGATCATGGACATCGTCCTTGAGCTGAACCGGAACGGCAAGACCGTCATCCTCGTCACCCACGACCCGAAGATCGCGACGTACGCCCGGCACACGATCCAGCTTGAGGACGGGAGGATCGTATCGTCATGAAGGATATCTTCTTCGAACTCTCGGTCCGGAGCGTCCGGCTGAACTTCCTCCGATCCCTCCTCGCCTCGATCGGGATCGTGATCGGCGTCGTCGCCATCTCGTCCATGGGGATGCTCGGTACAAACATGCAGCTCTCGGTCAGGGAGCAGCTCTCCTCGAACGTCAATACCATCATCATCACCTCAGACACGGTGCGGACGACATCGGTTGCCGGGGTCCCCTCCACGCAGACGGGGATCGACAAGAGCACGCTCAACGACATCACGAGTGCAGCGGGGATAAATACCGTCATACCGCTGCACCACGGGAATACGCAGTTTACGATCGGTTCTACCGACGGCCGGGGAGCGATCTGGGGGATCGCGCCAACCGATATCCCCAGATTCCTCACCGTCGCACAGGGCGATAATATCCGGGGGGTCGATGACTGCCTCGTGGGATCGACCATCGCGACCCAGTTCAACCTCAATGTCGGGGCGCCGATAAAGCTCGGGACGCCGGGCACCGCCGGCCGGCCGACGGTGCGGGTCTCCGGCATCCTCGCCTCACGGGGGTTCCCGTCGGACGGGGTGTTTACCGACAACGCGGTAGTCCTCGACGACCTCTTCTACACGAACCACTACGGCAACCTGAACGTGTACGACCAGGTGAACGTCATCCTCGCAGATGTAGGCACGATAAACGCGACAGAGGATGCCATTAACCAGAAGGTGAACCGGAACGCCGATATCGTCCGGATCACGGATGCCAGTTCCCGGATCGCGACCATCACCCAGACACTTGGCACCATCACGACCTTCATCCTCGCCATCGGCGGTATATCGCTCGTCGTGGCGGCGGTCAGCATCTTCAACGTGATGATGATGTCGGTCAACGAGCGGGTGCAGGAGATAGGCATCCTCCTCTCCATCGGGACGGAGAAGGGCGAGGTGAGGAGGATGTTTTTGTACGAGGCGTTCATCCTCGGGGCTATCGGCGCCCTTGCCGGCGGGTTCATGAGCCTCGTCATAGGGTACGCGGTGGTGAACGCGATGATCGGCAGCACTGCCTATTTCTTCCTGCCCGAGAGTATCGTCTATGTCCCGTACGGGATGATCATCGGCGTGGTCGTATGCATCGCATCCGGCCTGTACCCCGCGTGGAAGGCCTCGAACATGGACCCGATCGATGCGCTCAGGGCGGAATGAGAACAGGTATTCCGGCCTTCGGCATGCCGTACGTCCCCGACGCGTGATTCCTTTTTCTCAGGAGTCCCCGGATGCGGCGGGGGCGGCGGGCCTTTATCGCAGCGGGATGTGTCCCGATCCCGGTGTCCGCGGCCTGCACCACTCTCTCAAAACTACTGCACCACGATCCTGAAACCGGCCAGCCGGGTGCTGAAACATCCCCGCGCCGGAACCATCTGACCCTCCCAAGAGATTTCCCGGCTGGCGAACGTACGCCCGGAACTCTTTTTGCCTCGTGGCCGATCGCGGCGGAAATTAATTTTCCGTACGCCGGATTGGGCCGGATATTTTTCCGGACGGCAGGAGCCGGCAAAAATGTACGTGATGTCCCCGCCCCCGGGCGACAGTTTACGCCGGAGAAACGGATTATTGGCATGTCGGCCTTAGCCCGGGGCCCGCGGTACCTCACCCCTCGCCGGCACGGATAATTTTCCGGCGCGCTCACCCCCCCCGCGGCAAAAAACAGGTGCAGCGCGCCGGATCGCGCCGGAACAATTTCCGGGGTGGTCCCGGCCCGGCCGGCAGGACCGCCCGGGCCCTGCCGGTATCCGGGCCGCGCCCTCCCGGTTTTCCGGGGCCAGGACACAACGGGGCAACTACACCAGATTGCCGGGCACTGTGGTGCAGGACGCCCATTCAAGCCCCCGGATCAAAACATATTGTTTATCTTTCTGCACCACAATTTTTAGATGGTGGTGCAGTCCGGTAGCGGACATGCACCACGATCGCCGGCGCTCTCCCGGTTCATCGGTGAACCGTGGATTGATGGCATGCGTTTTCCCCGGATGGTGCGGTGCACCATGCGGCCGGAGGCGCGGGGCCCGTTCCGGCCTGGAGTGGATAGCCTTGGAAATTATCGACGAAAAAAACCGGAACAACCTGTTCCTGATGGATAACACCGCAAACCCCGCCCCGCTCGGGCTCTGCGCATTCGGCATGACCACGATCCTGCTCAGCCTCCACAACGCCGGCCTGACCGCCCTTGCAAGCCCCGTGCTCGCCATGGCGATCTTCTACGGGGGCGTGGCCCAGTCGATCGTCGGCATCATGGAGTGGAAGAAGAACAACAGCTTCGGCATGCTCACCTTCGGGAGCTTCGGGTTCTTCTGGATCTCCTTTGCCGCCGTCCTGATGCTCCCGGTGCTCGGCCTTGGAAAGGCGCCGCAGCCGGTCGAGCTCGCAGCCTTCCTCGCGGTATGGGGCCTCTTTGCCCTTGGCCTCTTCATCTGCAGCCTGAACATGCACCGCCTCCTCCAGATCACGCTCGCGGCAGTTGTCCTGCTGGTCGTCTTCCTCGTAGGCGCCGAGCTGAGCGCGAACGGCCTCGTCCTTCTCCTCGCCGGCATCATCGGGATCATCGCCGGCCTGCTCGCATTCTACATGGGCATGGGGCAGGTAATCAACGAGGTCCACGGCCGCCGTGTCCTCCCGGTGTAACTTTTTTTCCTGGTTCCCCGGTGCTGCCGACACACACCCGGCAGCAACCGGAAAAAACCTCCCGCCATCTCCCGGTTCCCTGCCGGATCGTGCGGAACACTGCTGCTTCCCGGTAACCTTTTTTATGAGCAGCGGAAAGATCAAGCGTCAGCTGAAGAGGTACCAGGCATGAAGGTCGGTTTCATCGGGCTCGGTCATCTGGGAACGGCGATTGCACAGCATCTCATTGCAGAGAAGGTCGATCTCGCGGTCTGGAACCGGACGAGGGCGAAGAGCGAGGGCCTGGGAGTGCCCGTGGCGGGCAGCCCCCGGGAGCTGATCGATGGCGCCGACATCGCCATCCTCAACCTCTTCGACAGCAGCGCGGTGGAGAGCGTCATGAGCGGCCCCTCCGGGCTCCTCTCCGGGGACTGCCGGGGTAAGATTATCGTCGATACCACCACCAACCACTTCGACGCCGTCCTTGCCTTTTACCGGGCAGCACGGGAACGCGGGTGCACGTATCTCGAGTGCCCGGTCCTTGGCAGCGTCGTCCCGGCGTCGCAGGGAGCGCTGACCGTCCTTGTCAGCGGCGACAGGCCGGCGTTCGAGACGGTACAACCGGTCCTCCGGAAGATGGGCAGGACCATCTGGTATCTTGGCGAGCCGGCCCTTGCGACCAGGATGAAACTCGTCAACAACCTCGTCCTCGGCTCGTTCATGGCGACCTGCGCGGAAGCCGTTGCCCTTGGCGAGGCGGCCGGGATCGGGAGGGAGCAGGTCGTCGAGATCCTCCTCTCCGGCGCCGGCAACTCGATGGTCCTCTCCGCGAAGAAAGAGAACCTGGTCCGCGGGGAATTCCCCACCCATTTCTCATCCGCCCTCATCTACAAGGACCTCCATTACCTGCAGGACCTCTGCCGGACCCTCAACCGGCCGCTCCTGACCGGAAGCATTGCCAAGGAGGCCTTCGCGCTCGCGAAGGCCCGGGGGATCGGCCAGCAGGACTTCTCCGCGGTATACGACGTGTTCAGCCACCCGTGAGGCAGAACCCGCGGTGCCGCCGGCCGCCGGCTTCCCTGCCAGACTGCTGCGCCCCGAAGCGAACGCTCCTTCTTTTTCCGGGACCGAAACACCGGGCCTGATGCCCGCCGTCCCGGGACAGTCACCGCGGGTTACTTCCCGGCGATCTCCCGGGCCCACCGCCGGGCGTCCTCGAGGTCCTCCGCGTGAACGTTACGGAACCTGACGAGGATCGCTTTGCCCGGGGAACCGGCGTTTTTGAGCACTATTGCACCCTTCTTTTCCAGGGTCTCCGCCATGCTGTCGATCATCTTCGGGCCGTCCCCGGATCCCGACGTCGCGAACAGCGCGACCTTCCGGCCGGTGAACGTCCCGTCCCGGAGGAGGTACCGCATGTCATCCCCCGGGCCGGTGCCGTACATGCCGCTCCCGAGGAAGAGTATCCCTGCATCCGGCAGCGGTTTTCTGATGTCGCCGACCTTCACCCCCAGCTCCTCTGCAATCGCGGCGGCGACCTTCCGGGTGTGTCCTCCCCGGGAATCCACCAGAACAGCGAACGGGTCCATACCCTTCCTCACGGCTCATGGGATTTATAGTTCGTCCCCGGGACTCTGCCGGCATTTCCCCATTGTATATGAGTTCACCACCAGGCATTCCGCAAGGCCGATGCTCTCAGGGAGGGAGCGGCCCGGATCCCGGCTGGCCGGGCGGGCGACTGGTCCTGCCTGGAAACCCCCTGTTCCCGCGAACGCCCGTATGGCGGGCCGGGTCCCTGACCCCCGGCTGATAACTCCCGGTTTCACCGTTATGGAACGTGAAAAAAAAATTTCACCCATCGCAACCTTCTATACGCCGTGCGCGAGAGACTTCTGCCAGGTGAATTCCCATGAGTCTCTCCTTCCGGAAATCCGCATGGATGGTGATCGCGGTGCTGGTCGTCCTTTTCTCTGCAGCAGGGGTCCGGGCCTGCACACCGGTCCCGGCCCTGCAGCCCGCGGGTACCGGGGCCGTCGCCGGTGGACTGGCAGGCAGCCTGCACATCCCGTACTTCATAACGAAGGAGTCCTGCACCCGGGAAGCCATGGACCGGTGCGAGTACGGGTGCATGATGCCCGGCGGGATCCTTGACCTGGCCTGCTACGAGGACTGCATCTATTCCATCTGCTGACGAAGGGCGACGCGGGTCCCGGTCTCCCGGGTATCTCACGAATACCTCTGGTCCGTCAGGTGAGGGGAGAGCATGGGCGGATATCAGGGGCCGGAAAAGACAATACCGGATCGCTGCAGTACCCCGGGCCGTGACCCGGCTGTTTGCGGAAAAAGGGGCCGGGGGAAGTGCCGAATCAGGAAAAAGTTCGTTCCCGTTCCATTTCCCGCCATCCGGAAAAAGGTTACGCTCTTCCCCTTTTCCCGTGGAAGAAGATCCCCGCGAGGACCAGGGCCCCGAATACCGGTAATGTGCCGGCCCCGGCCCTTTGCGTGGCGGCCGGGGTACCGGACGGAGGTGAAGTGCCGGTAACCGTAATACCGGACCCGGGTGAGAGGCTCCCGGCAACCGGGGTTCCGGGAGTGTCCACAAATGCCGCATCGATGATACGGAACGACTGCTGCTGGCGTGGCGGGGATTTGCCGTTGCTTCCCGGATTCTTTATGGCCGCAGTATAATCCATGTCCATCGAGAGCCGGAAGGTGCCGTCCGGCCGGTTCGGCGGGGCCCCCCAGCTGTTCACCACCAGCCAGTACGGGTTTTCCGGGTCTGTTTTATCGTCATACCCTACGAGGAGTGTTACGTGACCTTCCCCGCCCCCGTCCCCTGCATACGGCGACGGGTCCCAGACAGCGGTATCGGGCTGGCTGTGCCACCACTGTTTGAACGCCTTCATGTCGTTCGTATCGTAGCCGAACCCATAAAGGACCGGGAGGCCGCTTTTGAGGGCGCTCTTGATATTATT
>DATJBJ010000077.1:0-8484 GCA_035515395.1 Methanoregula sp.
CGGCATGCTGAACGGGATCCCGCTGACCCGGATGATTGCCGTCACTGCGGCCCAGACCGACTCCTCCCACATCATCGTCACGTACCGAGGGGGCCCCGATGCAGCTTCGCTTGCGAATCTGACGATTAACTGGCCGGACGGGACGCGCCAGTTCGTGAACTTCCCGAAGATCGGGGATGTCTATACCGCTACCGGCGCGAATGTCACGGCGGGAAAAGACCACGTCGTTGTCGCAGCGCTCTGGCAGAACAACATGAGCCAGGTTGTTCTCGACACCTTCGTCTAGGTCTTTTTTTGCCCGGCTTCAGATAGACGTGTCCTCCAACGAGAGAAGTTCGGCGTACCCCGGCCTAAGTCTTTTCCCCTCCCCGCTCCGGCCTGTTCGTTCAGGAATCGAAAGGAATGGGTAGTCTGCAGGAATGGGAATTGCCGGACCGGGCGCGGCATATACCGGGGAAAGACGTAATCCGTCCGGTCATCGGACAGTAAAAGACGCGGAAACCGCCTGAGACATAAAAAAATCCGGAGAACCTTCAGCCGTGGGCGTACCGGATGCTCGCGAATAAAAAACCACGGAACCAAGGAGCAGAAACCCGGGATTTTTTTAGTACTTTCCAAGATATCGTGAAGGAACTTTGACGTCAATCTCGTACGAGTCGAGCTCGTGAGCGTTGATGATGAAATAGTAGCTCTGCTGACCCTCGTAAAATTTCTCACTCCATGGCCGGGGATCGGTGGTGGTCCAGAGGTTCTTGTCGAGGCCCCCGGGGGGTTCGATCGTCCGCACGATGCGGTTAGGGTCGTTCGCGTCCATGACCTGGATGCTCAGAGTCGGGAAGGTTACCGAGAACGAGCCCTGGATAAATGTCTGCGAGCTGCCGCTTCCCTTCTCCCCGCTCTGGGTCGATCCCTTTACCGTGCTGCTGGAAAGGCTCTGTTTCTGGCCGCCTACGTCGCCGGATGGTTCGGCGGTGTACCAGAGTTCCCAGTACGGGTAGGGGATCCGGATTACTTGGGTTGTGCCGCTGTACTGGCCGGAGATGGTCGCGATGGTCGAAAGGCTGTTGTTGGCCTGGACCGTGTAAATCGGGGTGCCGTTCGGGATATCGTTGTTCAGGGAAACATGGTACGTCGAGGGATCGACAAATGCGACTGACTGTACAGAGAGGTTCGCTGTCGGTACCGGTGTCGGGATTGTCGTCGGGGGCGGGGCCGTGGCGGATGTCGGCGTCGGGGGCAGGGCGCCGCCTAATGCGGGGTCGGGGGTAGGTGCCGCACTCACCGGCGGCACGGTTGTCGGCGGCGTGGCGACTCCCGTATTCACCGGGTGGCCGGTCATAATCGGCTTGACAACGACCGCGACCACGAGAATGATGCCCAGTGCGGCTGCGACAGAGAGGATATCCTTTTTATCCATGGGGTGATACCCAATCGTGGCTTTTTTCCCTACTTAAATACTCGTATGATCCTCAACAGAGCGGGAGAACCGGAATACGGTGCTTCCCCCGGTACGGCCGAAAAGGGTCGTCGTCAGGAAAAATATTCTGGGCTTATTTCAGAATTGCTCAGCCGGATTGGCGGGAAAACTGAAGATCCTGAATATTACGCAGAAGCAGTTCCAGAGAAAATATATATACGTTTAAATCGTTTAATCAAACAGGGACGTTGGTACATCCCAGTGTCCACTAAAACCTAGGTGATTTTATATGTCGTTCAGGAACAATGATGAAGGGTTCACCGGCCTTGAGGCGGCAATCGTGCTCATCGCATTTGTCGTCGTCGCGGCGGTGTTCTCGTACGTAGTACTCGGCGCTGGGTTCTTCACGACCCAGAAGAGCCAGGAAGTTGTGCACACCGGTGTCTCGCAGGCAAGCTCGACCCTGGAGATAGTCGGTAACGTATATGGTGTATCCCCCGGCGCGACCGGTGCGGTCACCGATGCCGTCAAGTTCGTCAATTTCAGTGTCGCACTTGCTCCCGGCGGAACGCCGGTCGACTTTGACAAGGTTGTCCTGGTATTCAGCAACCAGAGCACCTTGGTAACCCTGGCGAATAAAACCGGAACAACGGTCCAGGGCGAACCCACCGGGGCCGGAGTCTGGGCGATCCCCAGCATCCAGAACGCACCCCAGGCGAACCCGACCGACCTCCTCCAGCCGAACGAGCAGTTCACGATCTCTGTCTGGCTCCCGAGCACCCTGCCCAGGAATGATGTGTTCAGCATCGAGATCCGGCCCTCGATCGGTGCCGCGTTCGATATCAAGAGGACGGTCCCGGCCGCAGTCAATGCAGTCAACATCCTCTACTAAATTCTTTTTTTTATTCGTGCTGAATCTCTTTTGTCGACGTGGTTCCTTATCATACGGGTTCGTGGACCGGACAGTCCGATCCAAGGAAAAAATACCCGGGGAATTCCTCGTTCACGGGGAGTGAATACGGGTTCCGAACATGAGAATGACCTCCGGGATTTTTTGAAGTCCTGACGGCCATCCGCGATGTAAAAATCGCGATGGCATCTCCTCGGGGCACCCCCTGTCCCCCTTTGCACCGGAATCCTGCTTTTACTCCAGCCTCAAAATTACTGTCCGATTACCCAAAAAAAGGGGATAACCGCTCCGGGTTTCCGGTGGCGGCGTCCCGGGGAATGACGCATTCAGCATCAGGATCCGGCCCGCTGTCGGGGGGAGCCTTCGCTATAAAGCGGCCCTGCCGTGTCGATGCGGTCAACATCCCCTCTCAATTTTTTTAAGAACCGGAGTTCTTCGCTTTGTCTTAAAAAAGGTCCGGAAAATACGGCCACGCCTTCCGGGCCGCGGATCCTGCTTGCAAATCAGTTTTGCCTGAAAAACGGTTATAAATACGGGAAAATACACCATCTCCCAAAACGCGGGGGTATTCTCCGATGAGAATATTTATAAGTCACGCGAATCGATAGTACGAGTAGATATTTATGGCGGTAAATCAGGCGCAGGTCGACCACATCATCACGGCAGCTTCTGAGGACGATCCGGAGGTCAAGCTCCAGAACCTCGAACGCGAAGTCGATCTTATCAAGACCTCCATAAAGCGCCTGCTCATGGATATCCGGGAGCGGATGAACGAGCTCGAGAACCCGTTCACCCTGGCGGCGACCGGCGGAGCCCCCCCCGCTGCAACGCCGTCGATTGGGGCCGATGTCGACGAGGCAAAAAAATCGGCCCTCGAGGCGCGGGAAGCGGCGCTCGACGCCCGGGAATCCCAGCTCGATGCCACCAAGTCCAAGATGGAGACCGGGAAGCAGGAGCCTGTGCCTGCGCCAAAAGAGCCGGTCCCGCAACCCGCACCGGTCCACGACGACCGGAAGCAGGTCGACGAGCAGATGCTCGCGCTCTTCAAGGCACAGATGCCGGCAACCCAGCCCCCGCGGGGCGTCGTCCAGCCTGCAGCGTCCGGGGGCGGGGAGAAACTCCGGCTCCAGAAGGTGTACAAGCTCTTTAAATGGACCCATGAGGCCGTCAGGAAATACGGCCACGACCGGCTCGAGATCATCCTCGAATCCTACCGGGCGATGGGATATATCGCCAAGGAGTCCTGCGACGAGATCCGGGAGATCTCGCGGCTGATGCCGGCGAACCTCGGTGAAGAACACGAAGTCGGGCCGGATGAATTCGTTGCGGAGCTCTATTCACTGAACCGGATCCTCGCACCCAGCGACACCTCGCTCGACCGGGACATGATAGAGGTCATGATGGAACAGCGCCTCCAGGCACCCGCAGCACGCGGCGGGAGGGCGGAGGAGAAGATAGACCTCTCCGGAGTCGCTGCCCGGGAGAAGAAACCGGCCGGGAACAAGGAAAAAGACGAAGAGTGGATGAACCTTCCCGACAGGATCTGACCGATGTCTTCGGACACGTTCACCACGGCGATGTTCCTGATAACCGCTGTCCTGGCGGCCGGGGTACTGATCAATGCCGTCTTCCCGGTGGTGTACCAGATGGCAGGCACGTTCCAGTCCGCAACCCATGCTTCTGACGTGAGGCTCCGTACGGATGTCACCATCATCACCACGTTTTCCAGCGGCAGCCCGTCCCTCTCCGGGCAGGTGTGGCTGAAGAACATCGGGAGCCAGCCGATCGCAAAAGCGGAACTGAACAGTTCCGATGTCTTCTTCGGCCCTGTCGGAAGTTTCCACCGGCTGGACATGCCTGCCGATCTGGGGAACGGGTACTGGACCTATTCCCTCTCCGATATTAACGGGAACGGGTACTGGGACCCCGGCGAGACGCTGGAGATCGATGCCTACCCGCCGGCAGGAGGTCCCGCACCTTCCGGGACCCTTGTGTATTTCCAGTTTGTCCTGCCGACCGGCGTGTCGCGTTCAGTCCAGTTCACGGTGAGCTGATGGATCATGGCCGTTGCTGAGATTATCGGATCTGCCATAGGGGCGATGATTCTGATCGTTGTCGCGTACCTGCTGGTGGGAAACGTACTCTCTGCCGCAATGGTGGTCTCGAATGCCCAGAAAGATCTTACGCAGGCAAACGAGATCCGGCTCCATACCGATCTCACCATCATCAACGTCACGGCACCGTCGGGGAATGCGATCAACCTCACGGTCCGGAACACCGGTGCGGAGATAATCGCCGATTTCGCCCACACCAACGTCTTCGTCTATACGGTCGGGGACCGTACCGGCTATTCGGTCTACCTGTACAACGCGACCGATACCCAGACCACCGGTTCATGGACCGGGCACATCCTGAACGACTATATCCACCCCGGGGAACTCGACCCCGGCGAATCGATGTATGTGAACGTCTA
Organism: Methanoregula sp.; assembly: GCA_035515395.1. Classification (GTDB taxonomy): domain Archaea; phylum Halobacteriota; class Methanomicrobia; order Methanomicrobiales; family Methanospirillaceae; genus Methanoregula. The sequence goes on from DATJBJ010000077.1 coordinate 4,801, forward strand.
TCCGGTGACCGTGCCGCCGCTGTTCGAAGTCGGGGTTTGCACGAATAACGGGGTTTATGTCTCCACAATCGTACAATCTAGTACCTGAGGGTGATCGGTGTGGCTAATATCTCGGATCTGATGGGGGGCGAGGACCGGCAGATCATCTCGACCGGCAACTCCGAGCTCGACAAGAAGATCGCCGACGGGCTCCCGCTCGAGTCCCTCACGCTCATCGAGGGCGAGAACGATACCGGGAAGAGCGTCCTCACCCAGCAGATCATCTGGGGCGCCATGAAGCAGGGGCTCTCCGTCGACCTCTTCACCACCGAGAACACCAGCAAGAGTTTCGTCAAGCAGATGGAGTCGATGAGCCTCGACATCTCCGAATACTTCGCCTGGGGCTACCTCAAGATCTTTCCGCTCCACGTCGTAGGGTTCGAATGGAAGAAGGAGGAGATGGAAGGCATCCTCGCCCACCTGATCACCCATATCCAGCAGAGCAAGGCCCAGGTCTGCGTCGTCGACTCCCTCACCCTCTTCACCGAGTACGCCCAGACCGACACGATCCTCACGTTCTTCACCAACTGCAAGTCCCTCGTGGACCACGGCAAGACGATCCTCGTGACGCTCCACACCTATGCATTCGAGGAGGACACGCTGGTCCGGATCCGGTCGATCTGCGACGCCCACCTCAACATGAAGAAGGCGCTTGTCGGCGACAAGTACGTGATGGTCATGGAAGTCATCAAGGTCCGGGGTGCGCGGAAGACGACCGGCAACCTCGTCAGTTTCGAGGTCCACCCCGGGTACGGCATGAAAGTGATCCCCATGAGCTTTGCGAGGGTCTGATCCATGGGCACCCTCTCGGTCGCGGTCAACCTCCCCTTCAAGCCCGAAGTCGTGGACTCGGGCGTCGATTTTTACAACGATATCGAGTCGAGCGCCCTCTATAAGATGCTCCCGGCAAACGCCAAGGAGTACGTGAAAGCGAGCCCCCACCTCCTCGAGTACCTCCACACCTTCCCGGTCAACACGTACGGGATCCCGCTCTTCCTCTCGGAACTGAAAAAAGACCTCCGGTCCATGAAGAGCCCGAACATCATCTACCCGGTCAACGATACGACCTTCGTCCACATCCTGCCTGACCCCGACGACGTGAGAAACTTCTACATCCCCATCGAGCCTTCGTTCCTCCATTCCGTCAGCTCGATGCTCCCGGTCATCGAGACCAAGCTCATCGACCTCATCGACGGCCTCGAGGACGACCCCATCAGCGACAAGGAACGGGCGGACGTCATCAAGAAGATGCTGGCCACGGTCGCGGTGATCCGGCCCAAAGGCACCGACCTTCTCCAGATGACCGGCGGCGGGGCGCAGCAGCAGGACATGAAGTCGAAGCTCACGACCTTCCTGAAGACGGACTTCACGGCCCAGAAGAAGATGAAGGACACCAAGAAGAAACACCAGGTGCCCCTCACCCCCGACGGGAAGGTGATCCTGACCAACGAGGAGTACCGGGCCATCGAGTACCTCCTCATCCGGGACAAGATCGATATGGGGGTCTTAAAACCCTTCCTCTCCGACCCGTATATCGAGGATATCTCCTGCGACGGCGTCGGCCCCATCTTCATCGAGCACAAGATCTTCAAGGGCTTAAAATCGGTCATCGAGTTCAAGATCTCGAGCGAGCTCGATGAGTTCGTCGTGAAGATGGCAGAACGGATCAAGCGCCCGATCACCTACCGCAACCCGGTCGTGGACGCGACGCTGCTGGACGGTTCCCGTATCAACATCGTGTACGGCACCGCCATCAGCCGGCACGGCAGCAACTTCACCATCCGTAAGGTGAACGAGGTCCCCCTCTCCATCCTCAACATCGTGGAGAGCAATGGCATCGACTACATGGCTGCGGCATACCTCTGGATCTGCGTCGAGTACGGGATGTCCCTCTTCGTCTCGGGCGAGACCGCGAGCGGCAAGACCACGCTCCTCAACGCCATCACCACGTTCATCCCGCCCGAGAACAAGATCGTCACCATCGAAGATACCCCGGAACTGAACGTCCCGCACCGGAACTGGATCCGGGAAGTCGCGCTCGCGAAGGGGAAGGGAGAGGGCGGCGGGGCGAGCGGCGAGGTCTCCATGTTCGACCTCTTAAAAGCCGCACTCCGGCAGCGGCCGAACCAGATCCTCGTGGGCGAGATCCGCGGGGTCGAGGGGAGCGTCGCGTTCGGCGCCATGCAGACCGGCCACCCGGTTATGAGCACCTTCCACGCCGCATCGGTCGAGAAACTGATCCAGCGTCTCTGCGGTGACCCCATCAACATCCCGCGGACGTACGTGGACAACCTCAACCTCGTCGTTATCCAGAGCGCGGTCAAGAGGCCCGACGGCCAGCTTGTACGACGGTGCATCAGCATCAACGAGCTCGTCGGGTTCAACCCCGAGACCCAGGGGTTCACGTTCGTCCAGATGTTTACCTGGGAGCCGGTCTCCGACACCTTCGTCTGGACCGGCAAGGGCAGTTCGTACCTGCTCGAGAACAAGATCGCCACGATGCTCGGGATGCCGGATTCCAAGAAGTCCGAGATCTACCTGGAGGTGGAGAAGCGGGCAAAGATCCTCGAACGCCTCCACAAGGCGGGGTACACCAAGTTCTGGGATCTCTTCCACATGATGACGAAGATCAAGAAACAGGGGCTCCTCTCCATAGGTGCCTAGGCCATGGCCGAGACGGTTGCTGAAGGGACTGCCGGCGAAGCGAAAAATCCCCTCCCGTTTGCTTCGACCATTGAGGGCTTCAGGGAGAAGATCGCCCAGGTCAGTGAAGACAAGAAGATGGGCGCCGACATGCTCTTCACGACCACCTACATGGCGTCCCTTGCCCTTGCCGACGCTTCAAGGCCGGAGATCTTCTCCTACGCCGCGAACCGTAAGGAGTACGTCTCTGCCAAATACATCGCCAAGGTCGACACGTTTGTCAAGAAGTGGAGTTACAGTTATTCCGAAGCCCTCAGTATCGTTGCCGACCGGACGAACAACAAGATCCTCCAGAGCGTCCTGAACCGGTACGCCAACGCGATCGAGTCGGGGGTGCCTGACGACGATTTCCTGAAAAACGAGCTCTCCACGGTTCGGAGCGTGTACCGGAGCCAGATCGAGCAGGGGCTGGAGATGCTCAAAAAATGGGGCGACGCGTACATCGCCATGCTCCTCTCGGGAACGGTCATCGCGGTCACGATCATGATCTCGATCGCGATCTACTCGCCCAACGGCCTGGAAGGGACGCTGAACATGGCCTATGGGATCATCCTCGTCATCTGTATCTTCGGGAACGTGCTCATGTACCAGTCTGTTCCCGACGACCCGAAGTCCCACGGCCTCAGGGAGAAGACCTCCAAGGAGCAGCAGACCATCCACGCGATGGAACGGGTCATCGTCCCCCTGACCATAGCCTCGGTCATCATCCTGACCCTGCTCGGGGTCTCTGCGGGCCTCATCTTCATGCTGGTCGGCATCCTCATGGCACCGCTCGGTATCATCGGGTTCATCGACGACAGCAACATTACGGTGCGGGACAGCGACTTCTCGACATTCATCCGGAGTTTCGGCGCGGTGATGGGCGGGCAGGGGACGACGGCAGTATATGCGCTCGGCTCCATAGACCGCAAGTCGCTCACCGCGCTCGAACCGCTCATCAAC
>DATJBJ010000078.1:0-3684 GCA_035515395.1 Methanoregula sp.
TGCGGGAAGCGTGGGGGCCGGGGATATCCAGTGGATGACCGCAGGTTCGGGGATCATCCACCAGGAGATGCCAAAACCCGTGAACGGCCGGATGGGCGGGTTCCAGCTCTGGGTAAACCTTCCAAAAGCGGAGAAGATGATGGCACCCCGGTACCAGGAAGTCAAGCAGCACGCGGTCCCGGTCGTCCGCCCGCGGCCCGGCACGGAGATCCGGGTCATCTGCGGGTCGGTCGGCGGCGTCCGCGGCCCGGTCGAGAATATCGTCGCCGATCCCGAATACCTCGACATCTCGCTCGGACCCGGGGCCTCCTTTTCCCACCCCGTCCGCGACGGCTATACCGCGGCGGCATACGTCGTCGGCGGGAGCGGGCGCTTCGGGGCCGGTGCGGGGGAGGCGGCGAAGAACCGGGACATGCTCCTCTTCTCCGACGGGAACGGCATCACGGCCCGGTCATCGGATGAAGGGATGAGGTTCCTCTTCTTCGCCGGCCGGCAGTTCCGCGAGCCGGTGGCCTGGCGGGGCCCGATCGTAATGAATACCCAGGATGAGCTCAGGCAGGCGTTCCGGGAGTACCAGGCCGGGACATTCGTAAAAAAGGCAGCATGATCGTATCCGGCGGATTCCAAAAGGAGGATGCCGGAGCTTCCCTGCCATTGGTTCGGACGGGCAGCCGAAACTGCCCCCTGACAAAGCGGACGCCGGCAGATCTTTCGGATATTTTGTGCGGTCCCTTCCGGGCGTTGCAGCCTGGTGGCAGCCATACCGATACCGTCCCCATGGAAACACTTATTATTACAATGGGGGATAGAATTGCTGCTTATCAACCGGGCGGGGTGGGGCCGTTGACGCGGGGGAGTCACCGGTTCCGTTGGCCGTGCAGGGAAGGTCACGGACCGTAGCGCCCAGACCCGGGCGAATCAGCAGGGCAGAGGAGAAGATGGCCGGACAATCCATACTGATAGTCGAAGACGACGGGGTTATCGCGCTCCGTATGCAGGAGATGCTCACAAAATCGGGGTATGTCGTGGGCGATCCCGTGGCGTTTGGCGAGGATGCGCTGGAACAGATCGCACAGAAGCGACCCGACCTCGTACTCATGGACATCGAGCTCATGGGGGAGATCGACGGGATCGAGACGACACGCCTCATCCAGGAGCGGTTCGAGATCCCGGTCATCTACCTCACCGCCTATGTCGACGACCACCGGCTCGCGCGGGCCAAGGAGACCGCACCCTACGGGTACATCGTCAAGCCGTTCATGGACCGCGAGCTCCTCGCCACCATCGACATGGCGATCCACCGGCACGCGCTCGACCGGAAGCTCAAGGAGAGCGAGCGCCGGTACCACGCGGTGGTCGACAAGGCTGCGGAATACATCTTCATCGTGAACGGCGAGACCGAACGGATCGCGGAGGCGAACCCGGCGTTCCTCGCGCTCCTCGGGTACCGGGGCGCCGCCCTGCCCCCCCTCCTTCTGCCGGAGATTGTCATCGACCCCTCCGATCCGATGGCCCCGATCGCGGAACGGATCTGCAGCCGCGAAGGGTTCTCCGGTGAGGCAAGGATCCGGTGCCGGAACTCCACGTTCCGCGACGTTGAGCTCGCTTCGAGCAGGATTTCCCTGGAAGGGACCCCGCCCGTGATAAGCATCGTCGCTCACGACGTTACCGACCGGAAGAAAGCCGCCGAGGCCATAAGCCAGGTGAACCGGAAGCTCCATTTCCTCACGCAGATCACCCGGCACGATATCGCAAACCTCCTCACCGTTGCGATCGCGTACAACGGGTTCATGAAACCGCTCGCGAGCGATTCCGGCGTGCAGGAGTATCTCGTGAAGCAGGAGAAGATCCTCGATACCATCAACCGGCAGATCCAGTTCACCAAGATCTACGACGATATCGGTGCGGCCTCCCCCCGCTGGCTCTCCCTCTCGGCAATCCTCACCGATGCAATGGGGCACTTCGACCCCGGCCTCTTCTCATTTCCTCCCGAACCGTTCCGGTTTGAGATCTATGCAGACCCGCTCTTCGGGAAGGTCTTCTACAACCTCTTCGAGAACGCGACCCGGCATGCCGGAGACTTTACGAAGATCTCGGTATCGGCAAAGGAGTCTCCTGAAGGGCTGGTCATTGTCGTCGAAGACGACGGGACAGGCATCCCGGCCGAGATCAAGGAGAAGATATTCAGCAGGGGCTACGGGACCAATACCGGCCTCGGGCTGTACCTCAGCAGGGAGATCCTCGATATCACCCACATTTCCATCACAGAGACCGGCGCCCCGGGGTCGGGGGCGCGGTTCGAGATCACGGTCCCGAGAGGGGCGTACCGGTCTGCAGCACACTAAACAACAGATTTTTTCGGTTTTGCCATTGTCATGTTGCTGATCTCAGCAGTTCGGGGGCATCCCGCCGAAACGGTTAAAAAATCCCCGCCCAAACACCCTGCAGATCACCATGTGCTCTGAACCTGATGAACAGAAGAACTTCGTCCTCGACCAGATCCTCGCCGGACGCCGCTCGCACCGCCAGTTCAGGCCCGAAATCCCTCCTGCGGATGCCATCGCCCGGATCATCCACGCAGGTCTCCTCGCCCCCTATGCCGCTGCAGCGGTCGGGGGGTCCGGCGACTACTTCCGCCGGTTTTTCGTGATCCCGAACGGTTCGGCAGGCATGCAGCGGACGCTCCCGCTCGTGCGTGCGGAAGTGAACGCCATGGCGGAGGAGCTGGACCGGGAGATGGCAGCGAGCCCGGTGCTCCGGGACCGGGCAGCCGGTTTCGTCCGGCGCCTCGCGGCAATGCGGAAGACGGGGATCGTTCCTGGTGTCGGGACTGCGCCGTACTACATCGTTGTCGCCGAACGGAAGGGGTTCCCGCCGGTCGAACTCCAGTCGCTCGCCCACTGCATGGAGAATATGTGGCTCAAGGCGACAGCCCTCTGCCTTGGGTTCCAGCTCGTCTCCATCACATCCCGGATGGCGGGAAACCCCGCGTTCTGCGGGATCCTCGGTATCGCCCCGGGAGAATGGGAGCTGATGGGCTGCGCTGTGGGGTATGCGCGGGAGGAACTCCCGCCATCGGTCCGGCCGCCGGTCGAACGGGTGACGAAATGGCTGGAATAGGGAAACCGGACTCACCGAACCTGTTGAAGACAGCCGGGGACCGGCCAGATCCCGGATACCCTTTGAATAACCGGCCCGGGAAACCTCCGAATCGCGCTCTGAAAAGCCCGGGCCGCCCGGCAAAAAAGAGATTAGGGAGAATTGAGGGGTCAATGAGAATGTACTATTCCCTTCTGAATGACTGCTCGCCTGGATTGTTCATCTCAGGGTCATCGCGGCCTTTGAGCGGCCCTACATCCTGCTCCCGGGAAACCCGGGATAAAGACTCCCCCCTGCCACGGTCAACAGGGAAATACCGGCAAGGAGCACGAGAAACCATACCATCCCCCGCCGGTTATCCCCAACTCGTTTTTCGTATGCTCTTGCATGATGACCTCTCAGATGATGTTAAGTTAATGTTACATTTTGTAATGTAAACGTTATAGTTTATCAATTTTTGGCCGGTATGTTCCGGTGTGCAACGGGATCGATGAACATGGCTCCTTCGCACGCCATTCCGGACGGTTCACGCGCTGGCAGTTGGCCTGGCTTTTTACCGGCAGGAATACGGAAGATCCCTGATCC
>DATJBJ010000079.1:0-6089 GCA_035515395.1 Methanoregula sp.
ACTTGTTCGATTCTCCTGCCTCAAGTCTGGCGACTTTCGGCATCGTGATGGACCGGAACACAACCTTTATTCACGATCATCGACCACATTAGTAGGCCTAACGAGCGGGTCTGTAGCTTAGTTCGGCATAGCGGCGGACTCTTAATCCGCAGGTCAAGGGTTCAAATCCCTTCAGGCCCGTTTCATTTTTCTCCGGCGCCGTAAGGTCCGGGGTTTTTTTGGGGGTTTTGTCCGGGAGAACCGGTCTATTGCCCCGGATGCCGCCGGCACGGGAACAGGCGTGCTCCCGCTTCATCGCCGCGAGACGAACGGGTTTGCTTTCAGGTAAAAGCGGTACGGCTTGTCCTGTGCTCTTGAGATCCCCACCCGGGTCGTCTGCACGATCTCTTCCGCCCCGGCCCCTCCCTGCCGGTGACCGGGAATCCCGTCCGGCGACAGGATCCGGAGAGGCCCGGTAATGAGGGAAGAGCCGTTGAGCTCGCCGGTGATCGCGAGGGCCTGCGTCAGCCTCCCCGGGCCGCTGCAGAGGAGGCGAAGCTCACGCGTCCCCCGCCGCTCTTCCATCGCCGCGATCCCTTCCACCGGTTCGAGCGCCCGCAGGAGCACCGCCCCCCGGTTCCCCCCGCCCCCGGTGACGACGTTCACGCACCAGTGCATCCCGTACACAAAGTACACGTACGCGTGGCCGGGCGGGCCGAAGAGCACGCTGGTCCGCCTTGTTTTTCCGCGGAAGGAATGGGCTGCCGGGTCCCCCTGAAGGTAGGCTTCGGTCTCCACGATCCTCCCGGCAGTCGTGACGCCGTCTTCCCGGTGAACAAGGCGGCAGCCGAGGAGCGCCCGGGCAACCGCGATGGCGTCCTGTTCGTAGAAGGAGAGCGGGAGGAGCACGGGCTGCACCCTCTCATTTCCCGGCAGGGATCCCGGGATCCGGTCGCCGGGGTTTCCGCGGACTTCTCTCAATCCGGCCGTCACTCATCCGATCCATCCCATCCGAACCCACCGGGCGTACTCCTCCGGCCGGAAGTCCCGGTTCTCCTCGACGATCGCCCGGAAGTACGAGCGGTTGTCCGCGATGACTGCTTCCTGCGCCGGGTCTGAGAACCCAGCTGCGGTGGCGTCCGCAAGTTTCTTGCCGAGGAGGCGGGCCGCTTCCGCCACGGCGTCCACCGCTGCTGGATCCCCGCCGGTCGCGATACTGAGCCTGCCTACGGAGACTATCCCGAGGTAGTTGAGCACGCGGTCCTCATATGCAGTGACTTCGTCGCCCCCGGACTCGTGGGTGGTCGCGACCGAGCACCCGTACTTCCCGGCCATGACCTGGTAGTGGATCGCGTCCGCGAGCCGGTCGAAGAAGAGCTTCATCTGGCCGGAGACGTTGTCGATATACACCGGCGAGCCGAGGACGATGGCGTCGGCCTCCTGCATCCGGGCAACGATGGCGGGCACGTCGTCTTCCTGCACGCAGATGCCGTTGAGCGAGCAGGCGTCGCAGGCGGTGCAGGGCGTGACCCGGTAGTCGGCGAGGTCGATCATCTCGGTCTCTGCGCCGGCGGCTGCGGCCCCTTCGAGCACGAGCGCGGCGAGCCTCCGTGTCGTGCTCCGGATAGTCCGGGGGCTCCCGTGGATGGCGAGGATCTTCATGGCAGTATGCGGCTCCTGTGGAGAAGAGGTTGGGCGGCGGGGGTTATTATGCCGCTGCACTCAAGCGATCTCTTCGGCATGCTGCCCCGCTGGCACCGGGCCCGTCGTTGGCGAGCTGGAGCTCTCTGTGTGCCTCGAAGAGCATCCCGTTGAGGATGGTCAGTTTCCGGTTTATTGCGAGAAGATCGGATTCCCATTGCGCGCCGGGGCTGCAGCTGGCCGGTACCGTTTCAGGCCCCGGATCGCGGGCAGGATTGGGTTGGTCGCATGTTGTCGTACGCCGCCCCCCGACAGTGAAGGACAGAATTCATAAAATATAATAATATAATACGGGATAGTCCGGTGCAGTATAAAAAATGTTTGCCCCGCCGATCGGGCCGGAGACTGTTCCCGGCAGGCGCCCGGGACACGCAGGAGAGATTTACGTGGTCTTCTCCCTGAACCGGAACGAGAACTCCGTTCCCTTATCAGTGTTGACCTCGACCTTCGCCCGGAGCTGGTGCCGTGCGAGGAAGTTCACGAGCTTCAGGCCGAGCGTCTGGGTTGCATTGGGATCGAAACCGGCCGGCAGGCCGGCCCCGTTGTCCGAGACCCTCATCAGGTAACCCCCGTTCTCCTTCACCAGCCGGATCGCGATGGTGCAGGGCTCTTTTCCGGCTTTCAGGGAGGCGATGGCTTCCTTCGTGAAAGCGTACTTGAGCGAGTTGGTGACGAGCTCGTTGACGATCAGGCCGATCGGCGTTGCCCGCGCGAGATCGAGTTTGACCCCCTTTGCATCGACAACGGTCTTCACGGCCCTGGCCGAGCTGTAGGAGCCCACGACCTGCTCGAGGAGGGTTGCCAGGTACACGCCCATCTCCACGTCCGAGTACTGCCGGGTCCTGTACAGGGTCTCGTGGATGAGGGCCATGGTCCGGGCCCGGTTCTGGAGATCTTTCTTGAGCGCCTTCCCGGCCGGCGACTCCTCGTACGAGCCCTCGAGGGAGAGGAGCGAGATGAACGCGGTCAGGTTGTTCTTGACCCGGTGGTGGATCTCGGAGAGGAGGACCTCCTTTTCGGAGAGGGCCTGGTTGAGCTGGTTTTCGCGGCTGGTCAGCTCTTCAATATTCTGGCGGAGCTCTTCCTGGGTCGAAGTGAGCTCCTCAAATGCCGCGTTGAGCTCGGCGTGCTTCTGCTTCAGCTCGTCCTCTGCCTGCTTCCGGCCGGTGATGTCGTGGCTCGCGCCGATGATCGCGATGAGCCTTCCGTCGTCGTCAAAGACCGGGGCATCGTTTGCGTAGATGGGGAACTCGTGGCCGTCCCGGTGTTTCACGACGAACTCGCCGGTCCATGTCCCGCCCTTTGCGATCCGGGCCGCGATCTCCCGCGCCTGTTTCTGCGAGATCTCCGGGGTCGCAACTTCGATCAGGTCCCGGCCGATTGCCTCTTCGGGTCTCCAGCCGTAGGTCTTCGTCGCGGCGTCATTCCAGTAGATGATTTTGTTATGGGTATCGGCCGCGATGACCGCGTCCCCGACCGCGTCGAGCATCCGGGCCTGCATCTGGATCCGGTCCTCGTCCTTCCTCCGGTCCGTGAGGACGACGCTGACCTTCGATCCTTCGGTGTGATCGAGCGGGTTCATGGAGATCATGACCGGGAGGGATCCCTTCCCCTGCCGGATCCTGACCCTGCTCCGGCACGCCTTCTTCGCGATATGCCGGAGGGCTTCCCCTATCTCGGCCTGGTTCTCCGGGCAGACATGGTCGAGGAGGGACGTGCCCACGACCTTCTCAGCGGGCTGCATCACCATCTCGGCAAACCGGGTATTCGCGTACAGGATCATCCCGGTCCGGGAGAGCGTGAGCGCACCTTCCCGGATGTTCTCCACGAGGACCCGGTACGGCTGGTCCGAACCCTCGAGCGTGTAGATCTTCTGCGCATCGCCTTTCGAGACGACGATGGCATCGACTTCACCGGACCGGATCGCATCGAGCGTCTCCTCGAGCTCGCGGACCCTTTCGCGCAGCTCGCTGAGTTCGCTTCCGGGGTCTTTTTTCTCCGGTTTCGTTCCTTTCGCGGGGGCTGGGTTGGTTGTCATGGCGATCGGTTATGTACGGGATACGAGGTCGAGGCCGACGAGCACCTTCTCTTTCCGGGTCATGTCGCCGATGACCCTCCGGAGGGGGAGCGGGAGTTTCTTGACGAGCGTGGGGGCCGCAAGCACGAGGTCGACCGGGTTCTTCGTCTTGTCCTGGTAGATGTCGACGACCTCGAGATCGTACCTCCCCCTGAGGTACTCCTCGCAGATCTTCTTGACGTTCTCGACCGCCAGCTGCGACCGGAGGTTGTTGCCCGCGATGTAGAGCCTGAGGACGTACCGCTCGGTCTTCCGCTTTTCGAGCGCGGTCTCGAACTCGGCGGTCACGTCGCCCCGGGATCTCCGGGAGGCCGGGGGCTTTAGGGGGGTTGAGAGACCGCCGGGTTTCCCCGGCTTCCCTGCTCCCGCTGCTTTCGCCGGTCTCTTCATCTTTGCCGTTGCCTTCGCCGTTGCCTTCTTCGCAGCCATGTCAGACCGCCTTCCGGAGATCGAGGCCCACGAGGACTTTCTCGGTGTTCGAGAGGTTCCCGATGATCTTCTTGACCGGGGTCGGGAGCTTCCGGATCAGGGTCGGGACGGCGATGATCTGGTGGTCTTTTGCGAGCTGGGGGTTCCTGATGAGGTCGATGACCTCGATCCTGTACCGGCCTTCGAGATGCTCCTCGCAGATCTTCTTGAGGTTGTCGAAGGCGGTCAGGGAGTTGGGGGTCTGCCCCGCCACGTACAGGCGGAGGATCCAGGTGTCGCCCTCCTGCTCTCCGGTCTTCTCCTTCGCATTCTCGTTCCGGTTGCTGGTCTTTGGTGTCGTTGGCATGGTTACCTCGCTGCATGGGCGGGCACGTTCTTCCTGACCGTGCCCTGGTCGCGATAGACGGGCATCTTCTTCAGGTCCATCTCTTCGATGACCTTCTCCGTATCGGTCAGCATCCCGATTATCTTCCGTCCGCGCAGGGTGCGGGGGAGCCGCACCAGCGTCGGGATCGCGGTGATGTTGTCCCGCCGGGCGATCTCCGGGCTCCTGAGGAGGTCGATCACGGTGATCCGGTACGCCCCGGTGACGTTCTCTTCGCAGATCTTCCGGATGTTCTCGTACGCGTTGAGGCACCGGGGCGTGCTGTTGGTGACGTACAGCCGGAGGTCGACGAATTCGCCCCGTCCTGTGCCCTTCGTCTCCGGCTTTTTTGTTGGCCCGATCCGTTTTTTCATACGATCTTCACGTCCCCGCAGGGGATTACCGGTCGGCTTTCCGCTGGACCGAGATCTCGTTCATGGCATCTGCAGACACTTTCTCGCGCAGGACGTCCTGCTCGATGAGGATCTTCGTCTCTTCCTCGTCGCGGGCGAACTTCTCTTTCATGAGCGCGATCTCGTTCTCCATCAGTTTCCGCCGGGCCTCGAGCTCGCGCTTCTTCCGCCCGGTCTCCTCGTTCTTCAGGAGACGGTCGGCGGCCTCCCTGCTCTGCTGCGCCATCCGGGCCGACCCGAAGAGGACGCCTTCGGTGCCCTTGTACAGGTCGAGGAGCTGGATGCCCTTCTCCGAGAGGACGAACTCGCGGAGCTGGTTGGAATGCGCCATGCCCCGGGCCTTGATGATGGAGAAAGCCCGGTTCCGCTCGCCGTTCCCCTCCACGTTCTTGAGGATCAGCCACGCGTCCATCAGGGACGAGACGTGCATCTCGGTCGGTTCGAGCGCGTAGACCCCCTCGCCGACATCGTTCGAGAGGTTGGTGAAGACGCCGGTGATCTGGAGGGACTTTGCGTGGTCGATGAGGCGCATCAGCATCGACCTTACCTGGATGTCATCGCCGATGGGGTAGAGGTTGGAGATGGGATCGACCGCGAGCAGTTTCGGCCTGAACTCCCCGATGAGCTGGAGCATCATCGAGAGGTGCATCTCCAGGCTGTACGCGGTCGGCCGGACCGCGTGGAACTTCAGGAGGCCTTTCTTCGACCACCGCTCGAGGTCGATGCCGATGGACTTCATGTTCCGGACGAGCTGGCTCTCGGACTCCTCGAAGATGAAGAAGAGGCACTTCTCGCCCCGTTTGCACGCGGCGTTGACGAACGTCGCCGCAATGCTCGTCTTTCCCGTGCCGGCCTGCCCGGAAACAAGGATGGATGATCCCCGGTAGAACCCCTTCCCGGCGAGCATCGTGTCGAGCCTCGGGATGCCGGAGGCGAAGCGTTCGTCCGATGCAGTGTGGCTGAGCGAGAGCGAGGTGATGGGGAGGACCGAGATGCCGTCGCTGCTGATGAGGAAGGGGTACTCGTCCGTGCCGTGGACGCTGCCCCGGTACTTGACGATCCGCAGGCGCCGGGTCGCGATCTGGTTGGTGACCCGGTGGTCGAGGGTGATGACGCAGTCCGCCAC
>DATJBJ010000080.1:0-19644 GCA_035515395.1 Methanoregula sp.
ATCTGACTTACAAGAGTATCGATCTCTCCTTTGGACTGCGGCAGTTTTCCGCCATTCTCGCTTCTCAGTACATCGGCGACACTTTCAACGCTTACGATATGCTGTTGTTTTCGCAGGTCGCTCCCGATCCGGTCGACATATTTGAGTATCTCCGGGTTGAGCGGCTCCCTTGTCTCAACAACGAGGATAATCGTATCTGCTTTAAAGGTGTCCTTGTATTCCTTGTTCGCCTCACCCAGGGGAGAATCCCGGTTCATGTACGTGTCGTCGCCGGTCTGCATGACAAGGAGGGTCATGCCGTAGAGCGCAACGATCATGAGCAGAGCAAGACCTGCGATGATCACCTTTGGCCGGCGATTCACAAACCCTGCGATTGAAGTAAAAATCCGATCGATCATGGTAACCCTTCGTCGATTAAATGGAATGACTCAATCAAGGGAAGATCACCGGTTTTTTACCCGACGCGAATAGACCCAATACCCAAGACCTGCCAGTATGGCGGCGATAATAACCGGTCCGGTAACGGACAGGAAATTCCCCGCGGGTACTACATTGACCGTTACTTTGAGCGGATCTGACGTGATCTGGTTATCGATGGCGTCACGGTACAGTACCTCTGAATCAAGACCGAATGCTTTCGGCGTGGTATCACGTACGGAAACCTTAAAGGAGGTCTGCCGGACTTCCCCGGGAGCCATATCGCCGAGAAATGCCGTATCATCACTGCTGCTGAAAGGATCCACCGCACTGATCCGGACCTGGGCATTATATGCCGTAGCGCTGCCGATGTTCCGGAAGTTTACGGATATATCTGCCGTTGAACCCGAAGTAATGTTATTCCTGACCGGCTCCACGGCAAATTGTATTTTGCCCCCTACAGGGACCCCGATCGTGATTGTCCTGGAGTCGACGTAAACGCCATTGGAATTTTTATAATTGACCTTTATGTCAAGCGGGTACGTCTTCTGCTGTGCATCACCTGATACGGTCATCTTGAACGTGCAATTGGCGACGCTCCCGACAGGATAAACTCCAATGTAGTAACTTCCTTCCGTTGGGGACAGGGGGCTGTTCTGAGGAGGCTGCACAATTACCGTTGCATCCTGCCCCTCTTCGGACCCCGTGTTCTGGAGATTGACAAACACGTAGCCTTCATTTGCCACATTCAGATCTTGTGTGGTTTCCGAGAGCGCGGTAACCTGCACAACGGATTTGATTGTTATCGGCACGAGCACGGTCTGGTTGACAGATTTATATTCGTAGGAGAGTGTGTCCGTCCCGACCTGTTCTGCCGAATAGAGATACGTATAATTTAACGAGACCGGCAGGTTGTACGTTCCGGCAGGCGCGTCAGCATTAATCGTCACATGAAAATTGGCTGTGACTCCCGAGCTGGCCGGGAGATTGTCGGCGAGTTGTGAGTCTGATTTGACAACAAGAGGCGCACCGGCAGCTCCGAGCGTTACCATAAGGTTTTTTGCGCTGCTGGGCGCATCGCCCGGCCCGACTATCGACGACTTGACGATCTTGAAGTCGATGGTCCCGCTGTTCTCAACGGCAATTGGTACGTCGTAATCGTCACCCGGTGTAAATTCATTGGTTCCGGAAATATGCGCGGTCAATACCGGGCTTCCCGACAAATATCTGACATTCGACATGTCATCAGCCAGTGAGGGCGTTACAAGGAGTATCAGTGCAAACGCTGCAAGGTATACACAGACATTTCTTACCGTGTAAGAGTTCTTCAGGTTCATTTCAGGTTGATTGATCATACCATTTCCTCGCTATGGTTCGCGGTCAGGGCCTCTGGCCTGTCACGGCAGGCCAACCCATTCTACCACTGCAAGCAGCAGGACGGTCAACACGAATATGCAGATGTTGAGAAGTAACCCGATCTTCATGATTCGCATCCTCCACTTCCATAAAAATACGCATTAGTCATTATTAAAACTTTCTAGTCAGTCATTATTTTGACTCAACAGTCAAATTTATAATCTCAACCAACAAAAGAAATTGTATATGCCAAAAGTTGTCCCTGAATACAAAGAGGAGGCGAGGCGCAGAATTATTGATGCCGGCTTTGCCGTCATGAGCAAAAAGGGCTATTGCGCCATGAAAATGGACGACATAGCAGCGCACCTTGGCGTGAGCAAGGGAACTCTTTACGTCTATTTTAATACCAAGGATGACCTCGTGCTTGAGATCATCAAGACCATACATGAAGATGTGGAGGCGACAGCAAAGGCAGGATTCAACAGCACTACACCTCTTGAAGCGTGGACCGCTATGCTCGACTATTTTATGGCAAAGCAAGCTGCCAACAATTCGCTGTTTACCGAGGTCATGGCCATGGCCGCCCGGAGCGATTCTATCAGGGAAGGCCTTTCGCAGAAGATTGCGATCTGGATTGAATCGGCCACCGATGGTATTGCCAGCCAGCAGAGCCAGGGGCTCGTGCGGCAGGATACTGATCCCCGGACGCTCGCTCTTGTGATCGTGAGCATTTTTCTCGGGCTCCAGAATCTCGCGGTGACAGGCGTTGACCCGACAGAGATCCGTGAACGCTGGATGGCTATGGGGAAACTTCTTCTCCCTTCGCTGAGTTCGGAAGAAAAAATTCCCTCAACCCGGATCAATATATGCCCCCTGGTCACCGAGATCCTGACGCTGGAACAGAAAAAAGGGGAATCCGTGAAGATTCCCAGCTGTCCGGCCGATTGCCAGAATTATGCAAAGTGCAGGATACAGCCTGAATTAACCGGTAAATAATTCAAAACGTACCGGTTTCATAAAAAAATACGAAAAGTTTCAAATGCCAAAAATTATCACCGGCTATAAAGAAAAGGCGAGGCGGAGGATTATTGAGGCCGGCTTTGCCGTTATGAGCAAAAAGGGCCTTTGCGATATGACCATGGATGACATTTCAACGTACCTTGGCGTGAGCAAGGGAGCCCTCTATCTCTATTTCAAAACGAAGGATGACCTCGTGCTTGAGATCATCAAAGCCATTCATGACGATGTGGTGGAGACCGCAAAAGTGGCATTCCCGAGTAGCACTCCACTTGAAGCCTGGACCATGATGCTCGATCACCACCTGACCAACGAATCTTTTGGCAATTCCCTGTACCTGGAGGCAATAGCCACTGCAACCCGGAATGAAACTATAAAGAAGAGCCTTTCGCAGAAGATGATGATCTGGATCGAATCGGCCAGCCGTACTATCGCCAACCAGCAGAGTCAGGGACTCGTGCAACAGGATACCAATCCCCGTACACTTGCTTTTGCTATTGTCAGCATCTTCTTAGGATTCCAGAACCTCGCGGTGGCCGGTGTTGACCGGCAGGAGATCCGTGAGCGCTGGATGGCCCTGCTTCATGCCCTGTCGATGAACGCATATGAGAAGATCTCACCGGCCCGGATTACTATGTGCCCTTTAGTTCTGGAGATCTTGATGACAGAACCTGAAAGCGGAGAACCGGTGAAAATTCCCGAATGCCCGGCCGATTGCCAGAATTTTTCAAAGTGCAGGGTGCGATATGAATGAATCTCTGATGATAGAGAACTATCAAAACAGGTACTGCTGCATTTAACAGGACTTGAATAAAATGAAAAAATCCTCATAACTCATCAATATTTCCTGTTTTAACATCCCGACAAAGCAACAGAACCCATTAAAGATTGTAATTCTTTAAAAACTTCGGTTACATCTTCTTCCGTCCGCACACTATAACTGCGACGATCAATCCCCCGAAAACCGCAGGAACCAGCCCCGCAGCCCGGGTCGGGGCCGGAGCCGGAGCGGGAGTGGTCGGGGGCAATGTCGTGACCGTTGCCGGAGGGAGGAACGATATGTCCGCGATCGTCGTCAGGTCTCCCACGACCTGCACCGTCATGGTCCTGGTCTCAAAACCCGTAAGAGCGAGGGCAAGCGTGTGGTTGCCCGGCGTCAGGTTACGGATGGTCGCGGGAGAGACGCCGGCACCCGTGCCGTCCAGCGTGATGGCGGCGCCGGGGGGGGTCGTGTTGACCGCGATCGAACCGGTCTGGAGGACGAGCGTCGCGGTCACCTCCGAATCGCTGCCGGACTCGACAGTGACGGGCGTCGAGAGGATGGAATAGCCGGACTTCGAGAGGCTGAGGTTATAGGTGCCGGGCGGGAGGCCGCTGAGCGTGAGGGGCGTCACGCCACGGAACGCACTGTTGACCATGACCGTCGCCCCGTCCGGGGTTGACGTGATATCCATGGTGCCCGGCTGGGGAGGCTGCCCGGGCTGGACGGGGAACCCGGCCGAGATGGACGGGACCGAGAGCTCGACCGAGATGGTGCTGTAGTCCGCGGTGCCCAGCTGCGACCGGTCGTTGGGCCCGTCGACAACCCAGACGGTGTACACGCCGGCATCGAGCCTGCCCCCCACGTCGCCGGTCCCCCACTTGTACTCCCAGTGGCCGTCGGAATCCACGGGGACCACCGTAAACTCCCCCTGGTCTGCACGCAGGTTGATGTTGTGGAGCGCCACGCCGTTGACCGGGAGGTTCGGCCCGGTGAGGAAGAGGTACACGTACGGGCCGCCGTACGAGTAGCCGGAGAGGGGGACCACGTCCCCCATGTAGGTCTGCACCTGTGCCGCCGCAGGGCCGCAGCAGGCGAGCGCAACGCCGATGGTCGCGAGGATCATCACTGTTCCGGGTCTTCGGGTAAACGCCATATGCTTCCACGCGGCCGGGCGCTCCCGGCCCCTCCCCTCTCCTCCGCAGGAACCGCGGCGGTTCTGGTACCGGTATTCTCCTCCGGACTTTTATATCTGCTGCGGTAGCCTGTACGGGGGAGCCCGGGCCCCGCAGCGCCGGGCGGTCACGCCGGAAAAAAGCCGGGCCTCCTGCGGACGGGTAAAGGAGGGAAATTATTTTTAAGCCGGGCGGGATCATAGCAGCCATGCCATACCTGACCGGACTAGGAGAACCGGTAAACCCTGTGCCGGCAAAACCGGGGACGACGAAGGTGAACGGAACGCAGCAGCCGATGAGCGACGAAGAGATACGGGACCGGCTCATGAGGGGGGAGCCCTGCTTCCTGGTGATCTTCCGGCAGGGGTCCTGCTACCTGCCGGGCCCCGGCTATCCCGGCCGGGACACGCCCGACCCCCACGTCCGCTACCACTTCCTGCTCATGCAGGAGGGAACGGTCTCGTTCTGCGGGCCGGTCACGGACAACACCGATGCCCGGTGGATCGCGGTCTTCCCGACGAAAGACCGGCAGCGGGTGATCGATTTTGTCGAAGAGGACCCCGACGTGCGGTCCAAGCGGCTCACGTACGAGATCCACCCCGTTGCGGGGCTGAAGCCGGAACCCCCGGCCTGACCGGATCCTGCGGGTTTCCCGCGCCAAAACCGCAAAAGGCGGCGTCCCGCCCCTCAAATCCCCGGATAACGATCGACCCGTCCCGTTCTTATCCGGCCCGGTGATAAAGACCTCCCCTTCCGGGCCGGAAAATGTCTTTTTTAAATAGATGCACGCCGACTGTACTGGTAGAACGGCCGGACCGGGCGAAGGGTACTTCGTGCGCCGGAGAGGCCGGGAGAACCAGGACAATGGACTATGGAGAGATTACACGGGACGCCTTCTCCTTCATGAAGGAGGGCGTATTCGCGAATACGGGGAGATGGCTGCGGCTGATCCTCGCGGCCATCATCATCGGCATACCGCTCAACGGCTATGCCATGCGGATCTACCGCGGACCGCCGGCGGCGCCGGAAGTGGACCGGTGGGGGAACCTGTTCATCGACGGACTTAAACTGCTCGTCGTCGGGCTCATCTACGCGATCCCGATCATCCTCCTCAGCCTCGTCATCTACTGGCCGGTCTATGGCGGGCTGATGCGCATGATGCAGGGCGACCCGTCTGCGAAGGCGGCGCTCGCGAACTGGGCCCCGAACCCCGGCCTCCTTGCGCTCCTGTATATCGTCGAGATCATCATCGCGATCATCGTCCCGATAGCCCAGATCCGGTTTGCACGCAGCGGAAGCTTCGCCGAGGCCTTCAACTTCGGGGCGATCCTGGAGACCATCGGCAGCATCGGCTGGCTCCGCTACATCCTCGCGCTCATCTTCATTGCGCTCATCATCGGCATCCCGGTCGGGATCCTCTTCATCGCCTTCATCGTGCTCGCCGGCATCGCGATCGCCGTCTCCAGGTTCAGTATCGGCGTGATCCTGGGCTGCATAGCCGTGGCGGTCATCGTCGGCCTCCTCCTCATACCGCTCATCACGGTCTTCCAGGCACGGTACATGACCCGGGTGTATGACAGCGCATCGCCGCCGGTACCGGCGGCCCAGGCTTCACCGGCCTCGCCGGTTGCGGTATAATTTTTTTTGCGGGCGCCGGCAGATATCCCGGCATCCTTTTCAGGCGGGCGGATACGCGCCGGTTCACCCTTCTTCTCCCGGATGGATCGAAGCGTTTGATTCAGAACAGGAGGGGGCGCTGCACGGCGATTTTTTAAAGACCGGAAGGAAAAACAAAAAAAATCCCGGACGTGCGGGCCGGGCCCAA
Source organism: Methanoregula sp. (assembly GCA_035515395.1). Classification (GTDB taxonomy): domain Archaea; phylum Halobacteriota; class Methanomicrobia; order Methanomicrobiales; family Methanospirillaceae; genus Methanoregula. The sequence goes on from DATJBJ010000080.1 coordinate 6,551, forward strand.
AGGACCGGAGGGGGCAGAACAACCGGAACCCGGGAAGCGATATTCCGGCGCCCTAACCGGGGAGGGAGGGGAATTTCGGCACGGAGTTTTCAGTGCTTGGTCTTCTCGTCGAGGACAAAGAACCCCACAACCCCGAAGATGATGCCGATCGCGACCGCAAGGGCGGCGGGGATGCGCATGGCAACCGACATGACCGCGACCGCTATCCCAAGGACCAGCCCCCAGAGCTGCGAATTCCGCAGGCGTACAGCCTTCATACCGGTACTATCTGGCCATGCCACCACATAGACGTATCCCCGCAGCTGCCCGGAAACCACCGGCAGGCGTTCCGCCCCGTATCCGGGCTGCCGGCCCGCGGGCTTCAGGCCGGCTTCTGCGTGCAGAACTCGAAGACGCACATGCTCCGGTCATCAATATAGGGGGGGAGGTTATGGCGCCTGACGATCGCCGGGCGGGTGAAGCCGGCACCGGTGAGGCAGCCGGCCAGCACCTCCTCCGGCATCACGCGGGGCGGCCCCCATGCTTCGGGTGATCGGGTCGTCCCCTGCCCGAGCCCGAGCGTGGAGCCGAAGAGCACCCCGCCCGGCCGGAGCGCCGAATACGCATTTTTAAGGTATCTCTCCAGCTCCCGATCATCGGAAATGACGTGGAAGACGGAGGCCGAGTAGACCGTGCAAAACTCCTCCGGCCCGAAGGGGAACGCACCAGACACCGAGAAGAGGCCGCCAATGTCCTTTCGGTCCCGGTACAGGTCGAAGCCGAGATCTATGCTCGACCAGTTGATGTCGAAGGCGGCGATCCTCTCCCGGGGGAAACCGTCGCGGATCAGCTTCCGGACATTGTCGCCGGTGCCGCAGCCGTAGTCGAGGAGGCGCCCCGCCCGCTGCAGTGCCCGGGAATAGAAGAAGTGGCTGCTGATCCGGGGGATTCCGAGGATCATCAGGATGTGGGGGTAGCGGACACCGTCCCGGGTGTACTTGTCGAGGAGGGCCTCGTAATACCCCGGGGGGTAAACGACGCCGAAGGCCCCGACCCGCTCCATGGCGGCGGAGAGCTCGGCGGGGAGCGTCCTTCCCGGCGGGAACCTGAGGGCGTGTGGCGGAGACATCGTTGATAAGCTGTTTGCCGGGAAGGTATTCAATCGTTACCGAAGATCCGGAGGTGTCGTGCACGGGGGGTGGAAATTCATAAGAACCCGGTTTAAGCGTCTTTCCCGTAAAACAAGAATTTTCAGGAAGTTATTATATACATTGAATATTACAAATCTGACTGGTATACTGATGCTCCGGCCCCCCGTCCCCAATGCAAAGACCGATATGCTGGAGACCCGCACGCGGGCGGAGCTGACCGAAATATTCGAGTCCTGCATGAAGACCGGCCCGAAAGGGACCGGGTACAGCCTGCTCCCGGAGGCCTGGGGGAGGCTTTTTTCCGACGCGTACCTGTCTTCCGTGGAGCTGGCGGAAGAGATGGGCTCGGGGGTCCACCGGCTCGGCATAGCAGAAGAGGAGATGCTGCGCCGGTTCATCAGGGCTGACTGGCCGGGCGGGGGAACCTTCGTCCTGAGCGTGATAGAAAAAGGGGGGATGGTCGACCGGACGGCGCTGATCATGATCGCCGATCCCGGGGATCTCGCAGCGATCGAACACGATGGCACGACCGCCCTCCACCTCCTTATCCGGGCATGCGACCGGAGAGTGCGGCCCGTACTCATCAGGAGGGCGGGGAGAAGGCTCCTCTCCGGGGTCTATGACCGGAACGGCATGCCGGTCCTCATGACGATCTTCGGGCTTGGCGATCTCGGCCCGGAGGACCTCGACGCCATCCGGGAGGTCTTCCCCGGTGACGATCTCGGGAAGGTCATGGCCAAAAACCGGATGGGGAGGAACGCCCTTGAGATATTCACCGAGATAGCCGGGTCGATGAAAGGCGGGCATGCCCGGGACCGGAACACGTTTGTGGACAACCAGGCCGTCAGGACGACGAACAGCGAAGAGGTTGTCAGGCAGCAGATAAACTCCCCGGCCCAGGGGTGGGGTTCTCCCGCCCCGCAGGCACGGGCAGTCCGCGGCGACAAAGGGGAGCCCGATCGTACCCGCGGGGGTTCGGAACCGTGTAAACCGGCGAAACAGGATCCCGCCGCTGCGCCGGTGAATAAAACCCGGAAGGACGTGAAACGGGATCAGCACTCTTCAGCGAACGCGACCGGCCCGGAAGAACCCGTCGTGCAGGCACCTCCGTTCCGGGCGGGCGCGACGACCGTCAGGAACGGAGGGCCGGAACGCGGCGCCCCTGTGAGTCCGCCCTCAGGAGACGGGCCGGCGGTTCCGGTGACGCTGGTCCCGGCGGATGCGGTTACCGGTAAGACCACCGGGCCGGACCAGGCCACAGCAGCGGATGCCGCCGGAAAAGAAAAGGGAAAATCTGCCCTATCCGGGGATCTGCCGTCCTGCAAAAAGATCCTGGTGGTCGATGACGATCCGGTCATCCTGAGACTCATGGTGCTGCGGCTGAAAAACCTGGGGTACGAGATGTGTGCCGTCGCAGAATCGGGCGACGATGCCGTGCAGCTCGCACGGTACATACAGTTCGACATCGTCTTCATGGATATCAACCTGCCCGGCTCAATGGACGGGATAGATGCAGCACGGGAGATCAAGAAGCGTTCGAACCCGCGGGTTGTTTTTCTCACGGGGTTTTCCGGACCGGAGCTGATCGAACGTGCACGGGGAGTCCAGGACGGCTATATCCTCAAGCCGTTCACCGACAACGACCTGCGCATCACGCTTTCCCTGATGAGATGACCTCGTCCCGGAACAGGGAGGGGCGGCGTGATTTGATAAAAATCAGGCCCGGGGAACCCGCCCCGTCCCGCGCCCAATCTCAGGAATCATGACGGGCCGTTCTCCCGAAGCAGGGTGCGGAAATTCATCGGGAAGTCCCCGTTGTCAGAGAGGATACAGCTCGTCCCACCCGGAGTCTCCGTCCATTGCCGGCCCGCCGGGACAGGAATACTCTAAAAAAAAGAGCCCGCGCTATCCCGTTGTCGCCCCGGCCTCGTGCCTGATCAGCCCATACAGGCTCTGCCGGGCGTCGGTGAAATAGTGGCGCTCGATCACGATCTGCTCGTCCTTGAGCCGGTGGATCGCGTACCGCACCGTCCGCGAAGGGAGGGAGGTTTCGCGGATGAGATCTTTCTGCGTCAGCTGCCCACCGGACTCCAGCACTTTGTACACGAGCTTTGCTGATGGCGGCAAGTGCCCGATCTTCTTCCGCTGTTCAGAGCTGGATGTGTCTACAACAAAGACGATCACTCATAGTGGATCACTTTATATTCATGGAACTTCACAATTGTTAAGTTTTTCGATCTCTGAGCGGCCATCAGACCGCGAAGAGGAGAAGAAATCCGCCGGGATTTCTTCGACCAAGTTGGGGAGAAATGTGCAGGTACGGCTGCACATCAGCGTTTGCTCCGGTTCGCGTCCGGATATCCTGATATGATGATCCGGATTTTTTTGGTAGCGAAATCTTCTAGATTTAATATTTTTTATCAGAAACGGAAACGCCGGGATCAGGAAAATTCTGCCGAAGTCCGAACGTATAAATAATCATAATCGTTACGTAATATAGTCGAGTTCACAATTGTGAATAAAGGAGCTGCCATGATGGCGGAACGGCCACGCAGCTGACTGCAGATCAGCATATCCCGGTTCGACTCCGGGTCATGGCTCTTTATAATCCCTTAAAATTTCAGAATCGCCCGGATAGCAGGGACGCGGTGCGTCCGACCGCGGGATCGGAACAGATTGGTCCGGTTCCCGTTCCGGGCCCCTTGGAGACAGCCATGAGTATCAGGATCCAGAAGACATTCGAGGCGCTTTTCCAGCTCGAAGAAATCCGGGGGCTCTTCCGCGAGTCCCTCCCGACCGGTTTCGATACCGGTGAGGAGGCCGCGTTCAAGAAGCGGATCGCCGATCTCAAGACGATCATTGCAGATCTCGAAGCAGGGACCGGCACGCCAGCCGTTACGAAGATTGCCGGGAAGCTCGATGTCAGGGCGCGGGAGGAACAGTACATCAACATCCACCCCATCCAGGCAGCAGGCAGGCTCACCACGGAGGCCCGGAAAGCGATCATCTCCTACGGTGACGGGTACTCCACATGCGACTTCTGCCGCAAGCCTTTCCGGCTCGACAGGATTACGAAACCGGGGATCGCGGAATTCCACGAAGACCTCGCAAAGTGGCTGAACATGGACCAGGCCCGGGTCGTTCCCGGAGCACGGCGCGGGTTCCAGGCAGTCGCAGGAACCCTCGTAAATAAAGGAGACAGCGTCATCGTCTCGGCCCTTGCCCACTATACCGAGTTCCTCGCGGTCGAGAATGCCGGCGGAGTCGTGAAAGAGGTGCCGCTCAACGGCAAAAACATCGTCACCGGCGAAGCAACGGCAGAGAAGATCGAAGCGGTCAGAGCGGAGACAGGAAAACTTCCGGTGCTCGTCATGATCGACCACTTCGATTACCAGTTCGCCAACGAGCACGAGATCAAAGAGATCGGCAGAGTGGCGCACCAGTATGATATCCCGTTCCTCTACAACGGTGCGTACACGGTCGGGGTCCGGCCGGTCGACGGCAAGGCGATCGGGGCCGACTTCGTCGTTGGCTCCGGGCACAAGAGCATGGCATCGGTCGCGCCGTCCGGGGTACTGGCGATGACCGATGAATGGGCGCCCAAGGCGCTCCGCACCACCGCGATGGCCGGCGACCTCACGAAACGGAAGTTCGGGATCAAGGAAGTGGAAATGCTCGGGTGCACGCTGATGGGCGGGACGCTCCTCTCGATGATGGCGTCGTTCCCGGCCGTGAAGGCACGGGTACTGAAGTGGGACGATGAGGTGAAACGATCGAATTTCTTCATCGACCGTTTCCTGAAGATTGCGGGAAGCAGCGTGCTATCCGAGTACCCGCGGAAGCATACGCTCACCAAAGTCGACACCACGGGGAGCTTCGATACGGTGGCAAAGATCCACAAGCGGCGCGGGTTCTACTTCAGCGACGAGCTCTCGTCCCGGGGGATCGTCGGAGAGTTCGCCGGCGCGACCCGGACCTGGAAGTTGAACACCTACGGCCTCAACGAGAAACAGATCCGCTACCTTGCTGACGTGATCACGGAAATCGCGGAGAAGCACGGGATATCCGTACTCCCGTAATCGATGCGGGTTTCCGCCGCATAGTTTCCCGGCTGCAGGACCGGTCCGGACCGGAAACTCCGCCGGGACATCAATCCGGAAAAACCTGAAAAAAGCCGGCACGATCTCATGCCGGCAACAACCCCCGGGATAACCAAAAGGAAGTACCATGTCAAAGAAGTTCAACCTTGGAACCATCTCCCTCCATGCAGGGCAGGTGCCGGACCCGACGACCGGGTCAAGGACCGTACCGTTGTACCAGACATCCTCCTATGTGTTCCGGAGCGCAGAACACGCGGCAAACCTCTTCGGCCTCCGCGAGCTCGGGAACATCTACACCCGTCTCATGAACCCGACCACCGAGGTATTCGAGAAACGGGTCGCATCGATCGAGGGGGGTACCAGCGCGATCGCCACGGCCTCCGGTCAGGCGGCCATCACGTACGCGCTCCTCAACCTCACCGGCCCGGGCGACGAGATCGTCTCTGCCGACAACCTGTACGGCGGGACGTACGAGCTCTTCCACTACACCTTCCCCGGACTCGGGAGGCACGTCATCTTCGTGGACTCGACGAAACCGGAAGCGTTTAAAAAGGCGATCACCCCGAAGACAAAGGCCATCTACGCCGAGACCATCGGCAACCCGAAACTCGATGTCCCCGATTTTTCGGCCATCGCAAAGATCGCCCACGACGCAGGGATCGCGCTCGTCATCGACAACACCACCGGCGTCGGGCTCGTCCGGCCGATCGAACACGGCGCAGATATCACCGTCCTCTCGGCGACCAAGTACATCGGCGGGCACGGCAACTCCATCGGCGGAGTCATCGTCGACTCCGGGAAGTTCGACTGGGGCAACGGCAGGTACCCCGGGTTCACCGAGCCCGACCCGGGCTACCACGGGCTGAAGTACTGGGAGGCATTCGGAAACTTCCCGGGTCTCGGCAATGTTGCGTTCGTCTTCAAAATCCGCCTGTCGCTCATGAGGGACACCGGCGCGGTGCTCAGCCCCTTCAACGCCTGGCTCTTCCTCATCGGCATCGAGACCCTCCACCTCCGGGTCCCCCGGCACTCGGAGAACGCCCTCGCGGTCGCAGAATTTCTGAACGGCCACCCGAAAGTCGCATGGGTCAACTACACCGGCCTCCCCGGACACCCGAGCCACCGGCTCGCGCGGAAGTACCTGCACGGCGGGTTCGGCCCCATCGTCAGTTTCGGGGTAAAAGGGGGCGAGAAGGCGGGCACGAAGTTCATCGACAGCCTGAAGCTCTTCTCCAACCTCGCGAACATCGGCGACTCGAAGAGCCTGGTGATCCACCCGGCCTCGACCACCCACCAGCAGCTCACCCCGGAAGAACAGCAGAAGACCGGTGTTACTCCCGATGCGATCCGGCTCTCGGTCGGGACCGAGGACATCGGGGACATCATCGCGGATCTCGCCCAGGCACTCGAAACAGTGCAGTGAATGGGGAAGATGCGGGAATTGCAGACGAGCTGGACAAAGGAAACGGGAACATTATGCCCCTCAACCTGATACGAAAAACCGGACGGGATGGCGCTTGTCGATGATCAAAGGATCTGCCGGGATAGTTACAACTCAGATTTACCACCATCCCGATGCCCTGGTCCTCGAGAGCGGTGATGTCCTCCCCTCGCTCTCCCTTGCGTACGAGACGTACGGCAGACTGAACCGAAAGAAGAGCAATGCCATCCTTGTCTGCCACGCCCTCTCGGGTGACGCGCATGCCGCCGGGTTCCATCCCGGCGATGAGAAGCCCGGCTGGTGGGACCCTGTCATCGGCCCGGGGAAGGCACTCGATACCGACCGCTACCATGTCATCTGTTCGAATATCATCGGCGGCTGCAAGGGGTCGACCGGACCTTCGTCGATCAACCCGGCCACCAGAAAACCTTTCGGGGCGGCATTCCCGGTCATCACCATCAGGGACATGGTGAATGCCCAGAAGATTCTCATCGGCCACCTCGGTATAGGGAGGCTGTACGCGGTCGCCGGCGGATCGATGGGGGGGATGCAGGCGCTCCAGTGGACGGTCTCGTACCCCGATGCGGTGAAGAAGGCGATCGTGATCGCGGCCACCGGCTACTCGACCCCCCAGCAGATCGCGTTCAACGAGGTCGGCAGGAAGGCGATTCTCTCCGATCCCCATTGGAAGGGCGGGGACTACTACGGGCAGGAAGATCTTCCCGCCCACGGCCTCGCCCTCGCGAGGATGGTCGGGCACATCACCTACCTCTCGAACGAGTCGATGTACGAGAAGTTCGGCCGCGCCCTCCAGAGCAGGGACCGGGTCGGGTTTGACTTCTCCACAGAATTTGCAGTCGAGAGCTACCTCCACCATCAGGGCGACACGTTCACGAAACGGTTTGATGCCAACTCGTACCTCTACATCACGAAGGCGATCGACTACTTCGACCTCACGGAAGGCGGTTCGCTGATAAAAGGCCTTGCGGGCGCGAAGGCCGCCTTTCTCGTCGTCTCGGTCTCCTCCGACTGGCTCTACCCGCCGTACCAGAGCGGGGAGATCGTCTCCGCTCTGGCGGCAAACGAGCGGGAGGTCCATTACTGCGAGATTCGGTCAAACTATGGGCACGACGCGTTCCTCCTCGAATCGGGCCAGCTCAACTACCTGATGGGCCGTTTCCTCTCCCGGACGGTGGTCGGCGACGTGATGGACCGCGAGGTCCGGACCATCGAGGAGGGGACGACGATCGCGGTGACTGCCCGCCGGATGATCACTGCCGGGGTCAACCACCTTCCCGTCCTTTCGCAGAACGGCCACCTCGCCGGGATCGTAACCTCCTGGGACATCGCAAAGGCGGTGGCCTCGAATTATCTCTGGCTTGACGAGATCATGTCCCGGACCGTAGTGACGACCACCCCGTCCGAGCCCATCGAGGCGGCGGCAAAGAAGATGGAGGAGCACTCCATCTCCGCACTGCCGGTCATCGACGACGAGCAGCGGGTCGTCGGCCTCATCACGAGCGACGCGCTCACCACGCTCGTCGGGAGGGGGAGCTGAACGATGCGGATCCTCTCCATTCATGCAGACTCGATGTGGTACCATGCCACCCAGAAGACGAAGATAGCCGAGCCGGCCGGAATCCGGAACGATGCGATGAAGGACTGCGTCGTCCTCTTCACCTGCGTCGAGAAGCTGGACGAGAAGAACCCGGCGTACGTCATCGAGAGCGCGAAGAAGAACGTGCTGGCCAGGCTCGCAAAACTCCGAGTGGACAGGGTGATGATCTACCCCTACGCCCACCTGACCGCCTCGCTCGGATCACCCGGATGCGCCCTCGCGATCCTCAAAGGGCTCGAGGAGGGGCTCAGGGCAGAATCCATAGAAGTGAAGCGAGCGCCGTTCGGCTGGTACAAGGAGTTCGAGATCCACGGCAAGGGTCACCCCCTCGCAGACCTCTCCATGACGATCTGTCCGTACGAAGGGACCGAGTGCGACTTCACCTGCCCGTACTGCAATCACCCTGTCCGGCAGGCGGACATGGGGCACGCGTTTCCCGGTCCGGGATGTGGCGGAGATCCGGTCCCCCCGGGGGAGAGAGAATGACAGAGATACTGGCAAATCCCAAAAATGCGATCCTGCTCCTCGGCTGCCCCGAGGTTCCCGTCCAGATGGCGATAGCCCTGTACATGGCCCACAACCTTCAGAAGCGGGGGGCAGCAGTCCTTGCCACCGGCAATCCTTCCGTGCTCAACCTCCTGAAAGTCTCCGACCCTGAGAAGCACTACCTCCCGCAGACGATGGTCCTCGAGAAATGTATAGCCGAGGTCGTGGAGAAGAAGCGCGGCTGCGAGCTCTGCGTGGTATTTGCGCATAACGATGCAGGTATCCAGTACGCCGCTACCATGCGTTACCTCCTTCCCGACACCCGGCTCGTGGTGATCATCTTCGGCCGGACCCCGGAGGCACTCGCAGAGACCGCTGCCTTCCCGTGCGAAAAGATCGTGGACAAGGCAGTGCATAACCCGCAGCAGCTGAAGGCGAAAATCAACGGGGTGTTCGGATGGGCTGCATAGAGAACCTGAAATACGAGATGATCCTGCCGCTCGGTGCCTCGTTCAGGGAGTGCCGCGAGTACGTGGAGAAGAACTTCCCTGAGGTATGGTACGTGGACCCGGGATACAAGCTCTTCGACGAGTATATCATCGGCCTCCCGCCCATTGCGCTCGGGATCGGGGACGGGAAGAAGATCGTCTTTCCCTATACCAAGCCATGCCACGGGACGTACCTCCTCGGGATCGAAGATCCCGGAGAAGTTGAACGGGTGCGAATGACGGCACGGAAGAAAAAATGAGACCAGAAGATGATGGGGAATCGCAATGAAACAACAATGGCTCATCCGGTACTCCGAGATGTTCTTAAAATCCGATCCCGTCCGGAGGCGGTGGGAGAACGCGCTCATCGCAAATATTCTCAAGGTCATGCCGGACATTCACGTCCGGAACGAGCGGGGCAGGATCTGGCTTGACGGCGATGTGAAGCCTGAGCTCCTGAGAAAAATCTTCGGGATCGTCTCGTTCTCTGAGGTGGACCACATACGGATCGATGAGATCGGATCGTTCCTTCCGGATTTTTGCAGGCGGCACGGGTTCCGGGACGCAAAGACATTCGCGGTCCGGGTAAGACGGGTGGGCAGGCACAGTTTCAGCTCGAATGACAAGGCGATCGAGTACGGCACCCTTCTCCGGAACGAATTTCCGAACCTGAAAGTGAACCTGGCTACGCCGGACAAGGAGATCTTTGTCGAGATCCGCGCAAACGAAGCGTACCTGTACGATACCGTGATCCCGGGAGCGGGTGGACTGCCGCTTGGGGTAGAGGGTACCCTCGTTGCGCTCGTATCGGGCGGGATCGATTCACCGGTCGCTGCGTGGATGATGATGAAGCGCGGGTGCCGGATCATTCCGGTCTTCGTTGCAATCGAGGGCTTCCTCGATGAAACTGTCCTTGCCCGGGCACAGCGGGTGGTTCAGGCACTCGCACAGTACCAGCCGGGGATCGGGCTGACCGTGATCACAGACCCCTACCTCGCGGCGGCAAAAGGGGAACTTGAAAAAAAGCACCTCGGTAAGTTCACCTGCATCTTCTGCAAGCGGAGGATGTACCGGGTTGCCGCGGCATATGCCCGGAAGATAGGGGGAAAGGGTATTGTCACCGGAGAGTCCATCGGGCAAGTGGCAAGTCAGACGCTCGACAACCTTGCGGTGCTCACGGACGCCGCGACGATCCCGATCTACCGGCCGCTCATCGGGTTTGACAAGGAAGAAACGATAAGGATCGCCCGGGAGATCGGCACGTTTGCCGAGTCGACCTCAAAGGCGACCGGCTGCACGGCTGTGCCGGACGGTCCGTCGACTGCGGCGAAGCTCGGGAAGATCCTCGAGATAGAGCGCGGCCTTGCGGCGAGCTCGATGGATATCCCCGGCCTGCCCTGAAATTCGCCGGATTTTTATTGTTCCCGCAGAAAACCCCATCCTTCCCGAAAAACCCGGAACTTCAGATTTCCCGCTTCCCCAAAGCCGCCATGAACCGGTCCCGGATCTCAGCAGGGGAGAGAGGGATGTTCTTCACGTCACTGTTCCCGGGCCGGATCCGGGCGTGGATGAACGCGGGGCCGCGCCCGGCCGAGGCCTCCAGGGCCACCCCGAGCTCCCGGGGTTCGTGCACCGTCCACGTCAGCCCGAAGCCCGCGGCCATCGCCATGAGCCGGAGGTCCACGATGTCGCCCCCGGGCCGCGGCTGGTTGCCCGTGCTCCCGAAGACCCCGTTGTCGAGCGCGACGATGGTCAGGTTCGCCGGCCCCGCGGCGGCGATGACAGGGAGGACGGACGAGCCGAGCAGACTCCCGTCGCCGTCGAGGACGACGACCTGCCGGTCCGGCCGCACGGCCGCTATGCCGAGGCCGATGGGGGATGCCTGCGTATAGCTCCCGAGCATGTAGAAGTTCTCCGGCCGGTCGCGGGCGGCGTAGAGCTCCTTTGACGGGACGCCGATATTGGAGACGAGGACCCCATGCCCGGCCGCTTCTGCTGCCGCCCTGATCGCATCGTACCGTGTCATCGCCGGCGGGTGCCAGTCCCGGTCATAGCAGAGGGTGAACGGGCGGGGGGATGCGGACGGCTCCTGCGCCGCTCCCGCACAGGCCGATCCCTCGAAACATTCCGGCGGGACGAGGATGACCCGGGGCTTCTTCTCTTCAAACGCGGCGGCGATTGCGCCGCCGATAACGGCTGCCGTGTCCCCCCCGGAGACGACCGTGCACGCGATACCTGCGGCAGCGAGTATTTTGGGGAGGGGGCGGTTGAAGGGGATCTGGGCGGGGATCGCTTCGGTCTTGCCGCCCCGCCAGCTCGCGAGGACCGGGAGGGGGAGGCCGTACGTCCCGGTGAGGGAGAGGATTGCGTTGAGCATGTTCCCGATGCCGGAGCTCTGGATGGCTACGAGCGGCCGGGTGCCGGCGAGGTACGCCCCCGCGGAGACGCCTGTCCCGTCTTCCTCCCTTGTAAGGCCGATATGCCGGAATTCCCCCGGCAGCCGGAAGAAGAGCCCCCTTGCCTTGTCGCAGGGGATGGCGCTCACGAGCCCGATCTCCTGCCGTTTCAGTTCCGCGATTATCCCGTCTTCATCCATGGTCCGCGATCCACTCCCCGAGCTGCTTTCTGAGTTCCCCGCATGGCCCGTCCGGCCGGACAGCCGCCGACGGCCGCACCGGGCAGAGGACGAAGTCCTCCCTAATCCGCTCGTATCCCCCGCCCGTGAGGTTCAGGAGGATATGGTCGCCGCTGCCGACCTTATTGGTTTCCACTGCCTGCACGAGCGCCGCGGCCGCGATCGCCGCCGCGGGGTCCGGGTCGATCCCCACCGTCTCCCGGATGAGCCTTCCCGCGTCCGCTCCCGCGGCGTTCGGGATGCCGTACATCACCCCGTCGGTCGCTTCGAGCGCGTCGTAGAGCCCGCCGCGGACGCCGTAGGGGGGCGCCCGGTTGGTCAGCACGTCGGCCATGACCTCGCCCTCGCACCGGGCCGCATCCGGCATATCGGTCTCAGGGACAATCAGCCGGCGCCTGCCGCGCCACGCGGAGACCATGGGGACGAACGGCTCGTTCTGGGCGAGCTGGAGCCGGGGGAGCTGCGCCCCGTACCGCCCGTCGCCGATGAGCCGCACCGCCGCCTCCCACGCGGCGATTGCCCCCGTCCCGCTCCCGACCGCCTGGAAGTAGTGGCCGGGGATCCTCCCGGTTGCCAGCACCGCATCGAGCATCACGGTCCCCATGCCGTCGCGCCGGGCGACGTTCTTCGCCCCGCCTTCCGGCGCGCAGCCGGGGACGGTCGCAAGTGCGTTTCCGACGGCGATGGCATCGGTATAGTCCCCTTCGACCGTCACGAGGAAGACGCCGGGGGCCGGCACGGTCGTCCAGATCCGGCCGGCAGCTTTTACCGGGACGACGACGACAACCGGCCGGCCGCACCGGGCCGAGAGCTCAGCGAAGGCCCGGCCGGTGTTGCCGGCCGAGGCGACGACCGGGACCGTGCCGCCGAGCTCCCGGAGCCGCTGCATGGTCGGCGAGGCCTCCAGCTCCTTGAACGAGCCGGTGGTGAGTGCAGCGCCGCGCTCCGGAAAATACCCGGAGAACGAGACGGAGAGGTTCTTAAGCCCGAGCCCGCGGGAGAGCTCGTCGCAGGTGAAGGTGACAGGCCCCCCGGACGGGAGGAGCGGGCGGGTAACCGGGAGCCACGCGAGGTACCGGTACATCCCCTCGTGCGGCGCGGGGAGGAGCCTCCGGCTGCTGTACTCCGTCCTGAGCAGGGCATCGTGGCCGTGCGGGCAGGAGAGCAGGCTGAGGTCCTCCACGATCTCGCCGCCG
>DATJBJ010000081.1:0-26155 GCA_035515395.1 Methanoregula sp.
TTCTTCTCTCCGGAACCATTTCTTCTCACCTGAGAAATAACCCGACCTCGTCTCCTCTCCGGGAACCCGGAGGGTCACCGGGGCTGCCAGCGGTACATAAAATATAACCTGAAAAACTCACCCAGAAAAACGGATCCGGAAGTTCCCGCCGTCCCGGCCTTTCTCCCATCAGGGCATCCGTGAAATCGCCCGACACCCGCGGGCTAAAAAAAGCGTAGCCGAGACAATTCCTGTCTTCAGGGGTACTGGGGGAGGGCGGTGGCCGTGGGGACGGCACCGGGCCGGTGGAAGACCAGCACATCCCCGTTGATATCGGTGAAGGTCAGGTGGGTCGCATCCCCGGCAAATGCGGTCGTGGTCTGGAGTGTCTGGAGGAACGCGTTCTCCTGGTCGGCAAGGCCGCGGCAATACTGCTGCGTGGAAACCACCGTTCCGATTGTGATCCCGTTCCCGTACGCTGAGGAGATCCCGGTCAGGGTGTAGGGAGCCTGGTAGTTGTTACAGCCGTCGTATCCCTGCAGGGTCTGGTCGCTGTTGATCGTGAGCGAGATCTCGACGGATGGGGTGACCGGAAGGGTACCTTCCGCATTCCCCATCGTCGTGACAACCCAGTCGCCGTAAAACGGCGATATCTGGCCGATCTGCTGCACGGTCGCGACCGGCAGCGGGATGGTAGTCGGGATGGCGGCGGGCGGGTTTGCCGGCTGGCTCGCACAACCGGCGACCGCGGCCGAAACCACCACGAAAGCTGCGAGCAGGAGGAGGCTGTTCATACCCGCCCTTTTCGTTCCCGGGTATTTAACGGTTCGGAGGGGTTCCGGGCTCGCAGTGCCCGGTGCGTTCGCGGCCGGATGCGGTCCCGGCCGTGGCAGTCCGCTGAGACAGAGAGATCGGAAATATCCATTTTCACCCCAGACGCCCCGGGGGGAGACTCCTGTTCCCGAAGGGGAGAGGCGGCCGGAGAAGATCTCGTCAGAGTTCTCCGACATGAGAGTGAGGTGTATTCTCATAAACTTTTGAGGAATAAGGAGCGATGGTTCAGCTCTTCTTTTCTGCCGCAGCCGGCGGCCGCTTTCCCCGGTTTCTCAGCCGGGAAACCCCGTCGTAGACCCGGAACGCAGCCTTTGCGACTTTCACCTTGAACCGGAACCCCCTGCCCTCCATCGCCCGCGAGACCTCCTTCAGCCGCTCCGGCACCGGAATCTTCTGCGGGCAGATCTTCGCGCACTTCCCGCACTGCATGCAGAGCCCGGCGTATGACTCCTTCCCCATGAGCCCCCCGTGCCGCCCGAGATACACGAAGCCGATCTCCCTGTTCTGCGGGAAGAGGCTTTTGCTGTTGTAGAGCGCGAAGCACTCCGGGATGTCCACCCCGGCGGGACAGGGCATGCAGTACCTGCATCCCGTGCACCCGACCTTCATCAGCCGCCGGTAGGTGTCCCGCACCTCAGCGACCAGCGCAAGCTCGTCGCTTTCAAGGGAACCCGGCAGTGCCGTCTCAGCGGCCCGTATATTTTCGTCGATCTGCGCCTCGTCATTCATACCCGAGAGGACGACCGTGACATCGGGGTGGTTCCAGACCCATCGGAGTCCCCATTCAGCCGGTGACCGCTTCGTGCGGGCGCGATCCCAGATCTTCTGCACCTCTTCCGGCACCGGGGCGGCGAGGTTCCCCCCGCGGAGCGGCTCCATGACCATGACCGCGAGCCGCCGCTCCGCCGCGTACCGGAGGCCTTCGGTCCCCGCCTGAGTCTGTTCGTCGAGGTAGTTGTACTGGATCTGGCAGAACTCCCAGCTGTACGCGTCCACGATCTCTTTGAACGCGGGGAGGTCGCCGTGGAACGAGAAGCCCGCGTTCCGGATCTTCCCGCTCTTCTTCGCGGCGTCGAGAAACGCCATGACCCCGAGCTTCTTCATCTTTTCCCAGCTCTCCCTCGCGAGGCTGTGGAGGAGGTAGTAGTCGATGTGATCGGTCCGGAGGGTCGCGAGCTGGGTGTCGAGGATCCGATCCATGTCCTCCCGGCTCCGGACCGACCAGGGCGGGAGCTTGGTAGCGATGCTGACCTTCTCCCGGTACCCGCCAGCGAGCGCCTGGGCGAGGATCGGCTCACTCCTGCCGAAATGGTAGAGCGGTGCCGTGTCCACGTAATTGATGCCGTGGTCGATGGCTGAGCGGAGCTGGGCGATCGCGCGTTCCTCATCGATGCCGCCGCTCTTCCGCTGCGGCAGCCGCATGAAGCCGAAGCCGAGGATGGAGAGGGCTTCTCCGGTTTTGGGCACGTGTCGGTACATCATTACGATCACCGGGAGATCACCGGACAATATGGAATATCTGGATCCCGGAATATTTAAGGATGGATAACACCAGGCGCTTGCCGCGGATCCCGGGCACGGCCGGTCCAGTATGCCCGCTGTCCGGTACAGTCCGGAGCCTCCCGGCCTCCATGAAGTTCATATCATATGAGCGCCTCTCTCATGTTTCATGAGCGCGGAGAACCGGTGGTCGCTTCCCGATCTCGGCGCTGCGGCGGACTGGTGCCGCGGGCGTCACGGGCAGGGGATCCACTGCACCATCGCATCTCTCGATGAATATGCCCGGAACCGGGACCACACCGCCGCCGCGTTACGGGCAGCGCTGGCAGCAATCCGGACGCTCGCCGGCGGCCCCGCGGACTGCACGGTCTCGCTCAAACCTACCGCTCTTGGCCTCCTCTTCGATGCGGGCGAGTACGAGAGGAACCTTGCGGCGATCGTCAGCGAGGCCGAAGCAAACGGGATCGGCATCGAGATCGACATGGAAGGCAGGGACCTTGTCGATGCCACGCTCCGGTCGGCCCGGGAGGTGGCGGGCGAATACCCGGTAACGGTCGCCCTGCAGGCGTACCTCGACCGGACCCTCGACGACTGCGACGTCTGCATCAGCAAGGGGATCCGGATCCGGGTCGTCAAGGGGGCGTACCTCGGGGACACGGGGGATTTTGCCTCGGTGCAGAACAGGATGCGGATGCTCATCTCCCGGATCGCCGGTTCCGGGGAAAATTTCAGCGTGGGCACCCACGATCCGGAACTCCTCGGCTGGATCACGGGAGAAGCCGGCGTTCCCCGTCACCAGGTCGAGCTCGGGTTCCTGATGGGGCTTGCCGACGAGACGAAACTCCGGCTCGCGGCCGGGGGCTGGGACGTCTCCGAGTATGTCCCGTTCGGTGCGGATGGAACCGCATACCGGAAACGCCGGGAACGGTACCTGCAGCAGCTGAAGGAGGCGGGGCGGGAGCCGGTGCCGTGAAATACAAAGACAAAGCGTATTCATAAAACCAGGTGACCGGATTCGTTTCAGGATGGCTCGCTGCCTCTCCCTTCGCGGACTGACGGAGGAGGCCGGGAAGAGCCGGAGGTAGGGAAATCCCACCCCTGTCACCTCTGAAGAAAGCTAATTATTATTTTTTTCGTGGCAGGTTCTGTTAATCTTAAATCCGAGACGAATCAGATCTTTTGCCCCGCACAACCTTAAAATACCCTCCCGGCTACACTGGCACCAGAGTGGATGCATCAGTGACCCTGTACCGCTGCGATGTCTGCAATGTCTTTGAGTACGATACGGCTCGCGGGAATTCCCTGACAAACATAAAGCCCGGGACCGAACCGCGGGACTTTCCCGACGACTGGGCCTGCCCGATCTGCGCCTCGGACAAGACGCACCTGAAACCGGTGTCCGGGCCCGCGGTCCCGGCAACCCACGAGATCCCCTGCCCCGAGTGCGGGGCGTCCATATCGGTCTCGGTGACCCCGGCCCAGCCAGAGGCGATGACCGGCTATCTCGCCCCGTGGGAGCGGTTCTCGGATACGACCGAGATTTACATGGCCGACATTCACCTCATCGCCTCGAGCGGCGAGTCGATTGTCGAGCCGATGCGGACGAAGAAACCGGTCATCTCGTGGGACGAGATCCTGATCAAGGGTGCCCAGCTGGCTCGTATCCCGAAGAACAGCGATATTCCGGTCAGCACCCGGACGGTCATCGGACCAAAGGCGAAGGTGCCGCTCATTATCGAGACACCCGTCTACATAACCCATATGTCGTTCGGAGCTCTCTCGAAAGAGGTGAAGATCGCCCTCGCCAAAGGCAGTGCTGCAGCAAAGACCGCCATCGGTTCCGGGGAGGGGGGGATCCTCCCGGAAGAGCGTGAGAATGCGTACCGGTACATCTTCGAGTACGTGCCGAACCGGTACAGCGTGACCGAAGAGAACCTGCAGGCGGCGGACGCCATCGAGATCAAGATTGGGCAGTCGGCGGAACCGGGGATGGGCGCCCGGCTCCCGGCCGAGAAGGTGACTGCGGAGATCGCACGGATCCGCGGGTACCCGGAGGGGGCCGATATCCTCAGCCCCGCCTCGTACCCGGATATCCGGAACCAGGACGAGTTGCGGGAGAAGGTCCGGTGGCTCCGGGACGTGTCGGGCGGGAAACCCATCGGGATAAAGCTCGCCGCGGGCGACATCGAACCCGACCTCGAGGCTGCCATGTACGCCCGGCCGGACTTCGTCACCATTGACGGGAGGCCGGGAGCAACCGGTGCTGCCCTGAAATACATCAAGGGGGCAACTTCGGTTCCCACGATCTTCGCGCTGTACCGGGCCCGGAAGTTCCTCGACCGGCACAATGCGAAGGGTATCTCGCTCGTCATCACCGGGGGCCTCCGCATATCGCCCGACTTTGCAAAGGCGCTTGCGCTGGGGGCGGATGCCGTCGCCATCGGCACCGCAGCCCTGATGGCCTGCGCCTGCCAGCAGTACCGCCTCTGCCACACCGGCAACTGCCCGGTCGGCGTGACCACTCAGACACCCGCACTGAGGGAGCGGCTCAGGCCGGAGATCTCGGCAAAGCGCCTCGAGCATTTCCTGCGGGTATCAACCAACGAACTCAGGGACTTTGCCCGGCTCACCGGCAATGACAATGTCCATGCGCTCGACCTGTCATGTCTCTGCACGACCAGTTCCGAGATCTCCGGACACACGGAGATTCCGCACATATGAATGCGCCGGAAGGTGAAGGCCCGTGCAGGTCCCGGTCGCACGGGGAATTCCCTGTCCCCGGCATGAAATAACGAGGAGGAAAAAATGCAGGAAAGAGGAGAAGAAGAAGGAGGGGGACCGGCCCGGCCGGTCGCACATGAACCGCTGAAGATCATCGTAAGCCGCAATGGCCCGTACCTGGTGAGCGGGGGGATCCCCCTCGCGACCGGGGTCATTGCTCCAGACGAAGAGGGGTATTCCCACCACTGGAGAAAGGGCCCGGTGTACCCGCTCCGGGAATCGTATGCCCTCTGCCGGTGCGGGAGGTCAGTATCGGGCCCCTTCTGCGACGGGTACCACGAAAAGGCGGGGTTCGACGGGACCGAGGTCGCGGACCGGACGCCGTACGCGGCGAAGGCCGGGAAGATCGAGGGCCCTGATCTGACCCTCACTGATTACACGGATCTCTGTGCATCCGCCAGGTTCTGCGACCGGGCGGGCGGCATCTGGGACCTTACGCGCCATTCGGACGATCCCGCGGCAAAGAGCATCGCGATCACCGAAGCAGGCAACTGCCCCTCGGGCAGGCTCGTTGTCTGGAACAAGGAGACCGGCCTGCCGATCGAGCCGGAGTTCAAACGGTCAATTGTCCTCGTTGAATATTCCTCGAAGGACAGGCACGGGCCGGTCTGGGTCCGGGGCGGGATCCCGGTCGTATCCGAAGACGGCGGGGAATACGAGATCCGCAACCGGGTAACACTCTGCCGATGCGGCAGGTCAGGAAACAAACCGTTCTGCGACAGCAGCCATCTCGACGTTCCCGGTGAAGGCGGGGCCTCCAAGAAAGAAGACGGACCGCGCGACCGAACGCCCGCTCGTCCGGGATAACCCGGGCCATCTGGGTTATCCAGGCCATTTTCATCCCCGGTTCGTCTTCTTCAGCCGCTTCAGGATGCTCTCCTTCAGCTTCTCCGGTTCCCGGACGGTCTCCTGGATCTTCTTCTTCTCGTGTGTGCCGGGGAGAAAAAGCTCCTCAAACTCGGAATCGGTCCGGCACACTTTTTTCGTCCTGATCCGTTCTTCTTTCTTTGGCATCGCGTTCCTCCTCCCGTCAGTACAGGGTGTTCCGGAGCGGATTGAGCTCCGCCCGGAAGTACTGTTTCTTCTTGATCCAGACAAAGCCGTCCCGTTTCGAGATGACCGCGACATCGACCGGCCCCCCGACAGTCTCTGCCTGCAGGGAAACCTTCCGCTTCAGGGATGTCAGGTTGACGAGGGACTCGGCCATGGCTGCCAGCTCGGTCCTCGGCAGGGAGATGACGACGTTGATGATGGGGATCACGTTCGAGTTCCGGTAGTTGTTGAGAAACGCGGAGATCTGGTCGACGAGGTCGTCGCTGCGCGGCTGGATCTGGTTCTTAAGGTTCGCCTTCTCCTCTTCACCGAGCGATTCGATTCCGTCGATGATCGATCGCGGGAACTCCTGGAAGACTGCGGCGAGGCTCTCCACGAGTGCGTCGTAGAGCCGGGGGTCCATGCCGGCCATGAAGACGTCCACCATCTCCCGCTGGGCAAATGGGATGACGTATCCCCCGTTCTCGAGCGAGATCTTCCGGTCCTCGATCTTCCGGAACTTCAGGAGCCCGGCCAACCGCCCCTCGACCGCATAGGTAACGATAGCCGGGAAGATCTCGGCCCGCCCGAAGCCGGTGATGACGACGCCGGAGAAGTTCTGGGACGCAGGATCGCGGGGATCGCCGGCCTTGACAAAGGAGAGGACCGGCATCTCCGCGAGCCGGGCCCGGGCTGCGTCGGGCACGGGAAGTTCCTCGAAGACCTCGCCAATCGCCTTCAAGGTGACCGGCCCGTAGGCCGCGAGGAGCTCCTTGGCCTTGGCATCGTCTGCGCCGGGGATGAATTCAGCCCCCGCGAGAATCCCGTACATCTCCGCGATCTTCTCCGCCACGAATACCCCGATCTGGTCTTCGGATATCTCCCCCTGTCGGCGCATCAGCTCGGATGCGCCCCGCTGGAAGAGAAAACGGAAGGCAAGATAATACCCGTAAATCTGGGAAGTGAAGTAATCCCGCTCGATCTCCGGGGTTATCAGCTCCTCCTCGGTGGCGAGAAAACGGATGAGCCGATCGGCGTACTCCCCGAGCGTGGGGAGCGGGGCGTCCCCGATCGATTCCTGGAACCGGTCGAGGAGCGGCTCCCACGGGATCCCGAGGAAACTCGCGTTGTTGTAGATCATCAGCGAGACCGTGTGCCCGCCTGGCAGCCCGAAGATCTTGCTCGCCGACGTGAAGACCTTCTGGGGGCTGTCAGCCGGGCCGGTCACGAGGCTGACCGCGCTGTCGGCGGCAAGCGCCACCGCCTCCTTGTTCATGATGACGATCTCGGCTGTCATTCTCTCTCCGGATATTTCTTTAGGTACATTCCTTCATCCTTTGCGGTCATGCGTGGATACTCGCGTCCGGGACCGGGGCGGGTACGCCCTCCAGTTTTTCCAGGGCAGCCCGGGCCTCTTTGCGCACATCCTCGCTCGTGTCCGCAAGCAGCGCTTTGAGGGGTTCGATTGCCCGGGTTTTTCCCAGCCGGCCGAGCGCTTCGGCGGCATGTGCCCGGACATCGTGCTTGGGATCTCCGAGCAGGAAGATGAGGGAATCGACAGCTCTTGCATCCCCGAGTTTCCCGAGAGTTTCGGCCGAAGCGCGGCGGACCCACTTGCTCTCCGACCGGAGCTTCCCGATGAGCGGGTCAACGGCCCGCGGGTCATGAAAAGAGCCGAGGGATTTTGCAGCCAGGTACTGAACCGTGGAGGACGGGTCCGAGAGGGCATCGATCAGCGGCTGGACCGCTCCCGCATCCCCGATCTCGCCGAGCGCCTCAGCAGCCCGTGTCCGCTCGAACTCTGTCCCGGTCCTGAGATAGCGGACATAGATCGGGACTTCGTTCGCCCTCCCTTTCATCTCGGCAAGCAACGTCCTGAGATCGTTTTCGGCGGATTCTTTGCCAGGATTCTCTGCGGGCGGCTGAACGGGAATTTTCTCGGTACCTTCCGTCACGGTTCCAGCTCCGGATGCACCCCACTCCATCGCGGAAGTATATAATAGTAGTCGCCCGCCGCTCCGGGTTATCCTGCCTTTTCCGGTCAACCTTCCCGGTATTTCCTCTGGCGATTCAGATGTTTTTTCCAGAACCCGGGGATATGTATTTTAAGAGGGATCCCCAGATGTTCACTCCCATGATAATGCCCTTCCTCTCTTCCCCGGGAATCCTCATTGCGGCAGGACGGGAGCCCTCACCGGAACTACCGGAAGGAAAGGTTCTCGACCGTATCGTCGAACGCAACGCCGAGATGCTGGTCGCATCCGTGCAGGAACTCGTCCGCGTCAGGAGCGTTGCGGGGGAACCGGTTCCGGAGGCCCCCTTCGGCCCCGGCCCGCGCGATGCCCTCGTCCGGGTGCTCGGGATAGCGGAACGGCTCGGGTTTACCACTCAAAACCTGGACAACTGCGCCGGCTTTGCGGAATTCGGCGACGGCGGGGAATATGTCATGGCCCTCGGGCATGTCGATACGGTGCCGGAAGGCGGGAACTGGACGTACCCCCCGTTCGGCGGCGAGATCCACGACGGGAAGATCTATGGCCGGGGGGCGGTCGACGACAAGGGCCCGGCGCTCGCTGCGCTCTTCGGCGCCCGGGCGGTCAAGGAGAGCGGCCTCCCACTCTCCCGGAGGGTACGGGTAGTCTTTGGGGCGGACGAGGAGACCGGCGACCGGGACGTTGCCCGGTACCTGACCCGGGAAGAACCGCCGGCCGCGGGGTTCACCCCAGATGCGGATTTTCCGGTCGTTTTTGCCGAGAAAGGCATTCTCTGGGTAGAACTGGAAAAAAGCCTTACTTCGCCTGCCCATGGCACGGTTGTCACTTCCATCACAGGCGGGACGGCTGCAAACATGGTGCCGGATGCTGCGGTCGCAGAGATCCGGACGGTGCACCCGGAGATTACCCTCCGGCAATGCGGGACGGAACCCATGGCGAGCTGCGCCCTCGTCGGCGCGACGCCGGGGACAGGAGAGATCCTGATCCATGCCCGGGGGATGAGTGCCCATGCGTCGAAACCGGAGGAGGGGAAAAACGCGATCCAGGAGCTCCTCTCGTTCCTGGCCGGCCAGAAACTCAGCCCCGGCGGCATGACCGATGCCATCCGGTTCCTTAGCCGGACTCTTCAGAAGGAGACGGACGGGAAGTCGCTTGGCCTTGCCATGAAGGACGGGGTGTCGGGGCCGCTGACGCTCAATGCAGGCATCATCGATGCCGGCGAGGGACACCTCCGCCTGACCCTCGACATCCGGTACCCGGTAACGGCCGGCGCGGACCGTATCCTCGGGCTGATCCGGGAGAAGGCACAGGAAGGCGGGTTCGCCGCAAGGATGGTCAAGCACCAGCCGCCGCTCAACCAGCCAAAAGATTCCGGCCTTGTCACAAAACTCCTGGAGGTCTACCGCCAGACGACCGGAGACCGGTCTCCGCCTGTAGCGATCGGCGGCGGGACGTACGCACGGCGGATGCCGAACATCGTTGCGTTCGGGCCCTACCGGCCCGGTGTCTCCTATCCGATCCATGCCCAGGACGAGTGCATCGCGACAGACGAGCTCGTGGCTCTCGCGAAGATCTATGCGAGGGCGATACGGGAGCTGGCAAAGTAAAAGGGGTTAATACCGCACGGGAATTTTCCTTGCACCGCTGAGGTCTGGGATCCCTGCCCCGGTTATTGACGGTTATCCATGGCTGCCGTTACCGTTCCCGCTGCCGTCACCCTTTCCGCGATCCGCTCCGCAAAAGCCCGGGCGTCACCCGGCCACCGGGCAGTGATGAAGATCCCGTCCTCGACCACGAGCGGCTCGCGGATGCTTCGGCCGTGGACGAAACGATCCGGGCTGCCGAGAGCGCGCGTGACCTCATCCTCCACGTACTCCGGGTAGGTCCGGTAATAGTCCCCGAGCCTCCACGCCGTAAGGTACCAGGATGTCCGTTCGAGCACTTTTAACAGGGCAGTGACGTTCCGGTTGTAGAGGATGCTCCTGCCGGTCGCCGGGTCGGTGGTCCGCGCCAAAACAAGGACCCCGTGGCAGATGGCTGCGATGATCCGGTCCAGCCGGTAAAATCCGAGAACCTTCTCCTGCAGAAGCCTGCTTCCGAGATACTGCCGCATCCCCTTCGCGTGGCCACCGGGCAGGAGGACCGCGTCGTACCGCTTCGGCTCGATCTCGCCGTACGTGATCGGCCGACGGAACGAGCCGTCTTCCTTCAGCTTCCGGTACGCGGCGACCGCGTCAGGTTTTGCCCCGAGCCTCCCGAATATCACGCCGGTCAGGAGCCGGGGGTCGGTCGCGGCGGCCCTTCCCTCTTCCGTTGCAAAGACGACCCTGATCCCCCGGCCCGTGAAGTACTTCCACGGGATGCTGACCTCCGTGGTATCGAAGTCGTGGTCGGGGAGGGGGATGAGGACAGCCGGCACAGGCTTTCACCTCAGCGGTTCCTGTTACGCGGGGATGGGATAAGGCTGTCGGCGGGAGGCCCTTTGAAGAAATCCGAGGAAGGGCATCAAACACGGACCGTCACCCACACTATTTGCGAGGGTTCCCCGCTTCAGGGCCGCTCCGGGGAGTCAATCATGCGTCAGCGAAGAGAGCCTGATGGCTCCCTTCTCGTGTTCCTTCGTCTCACAGCGGACCGATGGAAGAAGACTTCAGTCTTCGACTCGCGGGTAGTTCATCGGAATAGCGAAACCGGGAAGATGCAGGACATCTTCGCGGAACAGCGGGATGAGGAGGTTTACCTGCACAGATCGTCTGCCACCCGCACGTTTTTAAATTCCCCGGAATTAAAAAATGAGGACCGTTTCTTCCCTACACCGGGTTCCACTCGCCGTCCCGGTACGCATTCCTCGCCAGCACGTGCAGGTCGAACATCTCGTCGGCCTCTTCCTCCGTGAGGATCCCCTTCTCAATGGCGAGTTCGCGGATGTGCCGGTGCGTTACCATCGACTCGTGGGCGATCTCCGCCGCCTTCAGGTACCCGACCTTCGGGACCAGCAGGGTCGCGAGGATAGGGTTGGTGCCGATGGTAGAGAGGAGCCGCTCCTCGTTTGCCGTTATCCCGTCGATGCAGTGATCGGTGAAGACCGGGAGGTAATGGGTCAGGAGCGAGAGGGAGTCGAGGATGTTGTGGACAATTGCCGGGGTCATGACGTTCAGCTCGAACTGGCCGGCCTGGGCGGCGAGCGAGACCACGGTGTCATTCCCGATGATCTGGAAAGCGATCATATCGGTGCACTCAGCCATGACAGGATTTACCTTGCCGGGCATGATTGACGACCCTGGCTGTACCGGCGGGAGGATGATCTCGTCGAGGCCCGCGGTAGGTCCCGAGCTCATGAGGCGGAGATCGTTGGCGATCCGGATCAGTTCGAGCGAGAGCTCGCGGAGCGAGCCGGAGAATGCGGCCATCTGCGCCCTGCTCTGGAGCGCCTCGAAGCTGTTCCGGGCGGGGACGAGGTCGAGGCCCGTGAGCATGCGGAGCTCGTCCAGGACCGCGTCCCGGTACCCCGGCGGGGTGTTGGCGCCCGTCCCGGTTGCCGTGCCGCCGATAGCGACCTCAAGGAGGCCGATCCTGCGGTCCCGGATCCGGCCGGCGGCCCGCACGATGGCAGCGGCATATGCGTTGAACTCATCGCCGAGTGTGACAGGGATTGCGTCCATCAGGTGCGTCCTCCCGGTCTTGGGCAGCCGGATGAACTCCGAGCCTTTCTTCCGGAACGTGGCAGCAAGTACGTCGAGTACGGTGTCGAGGCGCTGGGCATCCCGGATGATAGCGATGTGGGAGGCGGTCGGGAAGGTGTCGTTTGTGGACTGGGAGAGGTTTACATGGTCGTTCGGGCTCAGGAAATCATACTGCCCCCGGTCCTTCCCGAGGATCTCCAGAGCCCGGTTCGCGATAACCTCGTTGACGTTCATGTTGAACGATGTCCCGGCCCCGGCCTGGAAGATGTCGACCGGGAACTGGTCAGCAAACCTCCCTTCAAGGATCTCCTCAGCTGCCTTTACGATGGCGTCGCCCCGCTGCCGGTCGAGGATGCCAAGCTCCATGTTGGCCCGGGCTGCAGCCATCTTGATGATGGCATAAGCGCTGATCAGTTCCGGCCGTTCCCGTCTCCCGCTCACCGGAAAGTTCTCGACTGCCCGCAGGGTCTGGATCCCGTAGTAGGCCGCGGACGGCACTTCCCGGACCCCGAGCGAGTCGCGCTCCTGCCGGGTCATTGCGCGCCTCCGGCTGGTCGGGCCTCTTTCATCTCTTTCCCTTTCATGGTTCCTTCTCCTTCTTCCTCTTTGAAAGTTCCATCCGTGCCTTTCCGATCGCCCGGTCGGGTGTGACATCCTTCGGGCAGACCCTCCGGCAGTTGGTATGGAACCGGCACGCCCACCACCCGTCCGGCCGGTCGCCGGAAGCAAGCCTCTCCTCCCCACGGTCTTCCCGGGGGTCGATCCGGAACCGCCAGAGTTTTGCAAGCGCTGCCGGTCCGAGGTACGCCGGGTCCTGCCCGTTGACCGGACAGGCGCCGAAGCAGGCCGCACAGAGGATGCATGTCGTGTACCGGTCGAGCTCCCGCACCGCGGCCGGGCTCATGGATCGTTCCCGCACCGGGGCCGGATCGGACGGTCGGAAGACCGGGCTGATCTCCCGGTAATACGCGAAGAAACGGTCCATGTTCACGATGAGATCCTTAATGACGGGCAGGTTCGGCAGCGGCTCCACGATCACCTCTTTCTTCGGGTCCCATGGTTCAACCATGCCGGCCGGCGCGAAGTGAGAGAGCGGGAGGCCCGCTTTTCCCTCAAGGAGCGCAGCGACCTGCGTCCTGCACGCGAGCCGCGGCACCCGGTTGATGAGCATCGCGCACGTCCCGCAGACCGCGCCACGGCAGGAGTAGCGGAAAGCGAGAGAATCGTCGAGCGTCTCCTGGATCCTGAAAAGCGCGGAGAGCACGGTCTCTCCGGAAACCGGGTCCAGCCTGAACCGATCGTAGCGCGGCTGGTCCATCCCGGGCCGGAACCGGTAAACAACGAACTGCATCAATACACACGCTCCTCCGGGTTGAACATGCCAAGAATTACAGGAGTATACGAGATCTCCATAGCCGCTCCCTTCTGCGCTGCTATGGTGTGCTGCATGAACCTCTCGTCGTCCCGGGCCGGGTAGTCGCGCCGGGTGTGGGACCCCCGGCTCTCCTTCCTGCCGATGGCGCCGAGCGCCACGCTCTCGGCAACCGTCAGCATATGGTCCATCCCGAGGTACCGCACAAGCGCGATATTCGCCGCCCGTTCCCTGTCGGCGAGGGAAACGCGGGCCATCCGGTCCGCGAGGGCCCGGATCGCGAGGAGTCCCTCCTGCATCGTTCTCTCCTCGCGAAAGATCCCGAACTTCGTATACATCGTCTCCCGCAATTCGTCGATGAGGGGGAAGAGCGGCTTCCCGCCTGTTCTGCCCAGGATCTCCGCGATCTTCTCTTCTGTCCGGGAGACCTCGGATGCAACGGGTC
Organism: Methanoregula sp.; assembly: GCA_035515395.1. GTDB lineage: Archaea > Halobacteriota > Methanomicrobia > Methanomicrobiales > Methanospirillaceae > Methanoregula. The sequence goes on from DATJBJ010000081.1 coordinate 13,621, forward strand.
CGGCGGCCGGGCGCGCAAACGACGGGATATCCCGCGCAATGGCTTCGGCCGCGAGCCTGCCGAAGACCACCGTCTCGAGAAGCGAGTTGCCGCCAAGCCGGTTCGCGCCGTGGACGCTGACGCAGGCGCACTCTCCCGCGGCATGGAGTCCGGGGAGTCCCGACTGCCCGTCGATCCCCACCGCTATCCCGCCCATTGAGTAGTGCTGGCCTGGTTGGATCGGAATCGGCTCCTTAACGGGATCGACTCCCGCAAAGTCCATCGCGATCTGCCGGATCCCGGGCAGGCGCTCGTTGATGAGATCCGCCCCGAGGTGGCGGAGGTCGAGATGGACATACCCCCCCGGGAACCCCCGACCCGCCGCGATCTCCTGCTCGATCGCCCGGGCGACGACGTCGCGGGGGGCGAGGTCGAGGGCCTGCGGGGCGTACCGGGCCATGAACCGCTCGCCCCGGTTGTTGAGGAGGTGCCCGCCCTCCCCCCTCGCTGCCTCCGAGATGAGGATGCTTGTTCCAACGAGGGTGGTCGGGTGGAACTGGACGAACTCCATGTCCTCGAGCGGGGCCCCTGCCCGGTACGCGAGCGCCTGCCCGTCGCCGGTATTGATGAGGGCATTGGTCGACCGGGAGAAGATCCTCCCGAAACCACCGGTCGCCATCAGCACCGCCTTTGCGGCGAACCCGTGGACGAGGCCCGTCATGATCTCCAGAGCCGTGCAGCCGGTGCAGCGCCCGGCATCCGTGACAAGGGACGTGACGTAAAACTCTTCGAATACCGGGATCCTTGCCCCGGTCACCTGCTCGTAGAGGGTGTGAAGGACGTTATGGCCGGTCCGGTCGGCGGCGTAGCAGGTCCGGGGAAACCCGGCTCCCCCGAACGGGCGCTGGGCGATCTTCCCGTCCTCCAGCCGGGACCAGACCGTGCCCATATGCTCGAGTTCGATGACAGTTTTGGGCGCTTCCTGGCACATGCGGACGACCGCGTTCTGGTCGGCAAGAAAATCCGATCCCTTGACCGTGTCGTACGCGTGCCGCTCCCAACTGTCCTCCGCCCCGCCCGGCCCGGGGACATTCCCGAGGGCGGCGTTCATCCCTCCCTGTGCAGCCACCGAGTGGGAACGGAGGGGGTGGACCTTGGAGATCACGGCGCAAGGGATGCCGGCCCGCGAGAACTGCAGCGAGGCCCGGAGGCCGGTGAGTCCCCCGCCGATGATGACTACATCGTATTCATGGATGGGTGTTCGGCCAGCTTGGGAATCTTCCTCCATGGGGAGTCGTGTATTGCACCATGGGATATAAAGTAAGCGCGGGGAGGTTCCAGCGCCCGGAGGAATAAGATGCATCAGCATCTTCGCTGCACGGCAGTTCAGGAGGTTATTCAGAGATCTCTTGTAACGGGACCGGGGGGTCATTCGAAACCAAGAATTCTACGATTATTAGGCCTCAACTTAGCGCTTTGACTTGACTGTTTATCTAGAAGATGAAGGACTGCCTAAGATGAAGATGCAATTAGCCTTGAATTTTCGATTAGTTTACAAAAACAGAAAAACTTGGTGAAATATCTCCTCCTGAATGAATCCTATACCTGCTTTCAGGGACGGTCATCTCGAACCGCGCCCCTTTTCCCGGGTCACCTGTCTCCCTGATAGTGATTCCGGTGATCGTAAGGATTTCGCGGACAAGGAAGAGATTAAAGCCACAATAATGACCTTCCCGTTTCTCGAAGATTTTCTCTTTCATTTCGGGAGGGATCCCGACCCCGTCATCTTCGCAGGTCAGGATGTACCCGGTATCCGCCACATTCCCGGAAAGCCTTATCTCTGTCACGTTTCCACCGTGGCTTATCGCGTTGTCGATGAGGTTATAGATAACCTTCTCAAAGAGCGGGTCGGCATACACCTCAATCCCGGCAAGGTCGGTCCCGATCCTTGCTCCTGAAGACTCAAACGCCAGGCTCACGCGGCGGATAATCTCCTCTACCGACAGCCAGACCGGCTCCCGCACCCCGACTTCCTCGTAGCGAATACTGAATTCCATCTGCTCCCGGATCATCCCTGCAAGGTCCTTGATCTTGGTTAGAAGTTCATCCCGCGTTGTCTTGTCTCCTGTTTCAAGGGCCATGTCTATGGTCCCGAAAAGCCCGGTGAAAATGTTGAGGAGGTTATGCCAGGTGATGTTGTTCATCAGGTTCAGTTTTTTGTGTGCAAGTTCGATCGCTTGCTGGGCCCGTTCCCGCTCGGTAATATCCCGGATCGACTCGATTGCGCCGACGATCCTGCCCTGCCTGTTGTAGAGTGGGCTTGCCTTGCCCATAAGTAAAAGCGTTTTTCCTTTTGGGCGGGAAAGCCTGGTGTCGGCAATAAGGATATCCTTCTCTTTAACAATATGTGCGTAGTTCTTGGCTAGAACATTATCAGATTCGAAGATCAGGTCAATAAGGATAGGCTGCCTTTTTCCATAGAACGGGATTGCATACTCGTAATCTCCCTTCCCAAGCATGTCAGCAGAAGAAAAACCGGTCATCTCTTCGATTGCCTGGTTCCAGGCAATCACCCGCCCGTTGGTGTCAATAGCGAACGTCGCATCCGGAAGAAAGTTAATGATATCTGCCTCCCTTCGCTCATGATCCTTGATGCAGGCCTCCGCCATCCTCCGCTGGACCGCTTGGCGGATCTTGTACGCGAGTTCAGTGAATTGCGATACTGGTTCTCCTCCTTTTTGGAGATAGAAATCTGCGCCTTCGTTTAAGGCCTGGATGACAATCTCTTCCCGTCCTCGTCCGGTAAAAAGGATAAAGGGAATAGCATTTCCCGCATTCCTTACTTTCTTTAAAAACTCGATACCATTCATGCCCGGCATCTGATAATCGGAGATGATGGCATCGTAGTTCTTTGTTCCCAGAAGAGTAAGAGCGGCAGAGGCAGAAGGTATGATATCGACAGTAAACTGCCCGCTCTGCTCAAGGAATTCCTTGCCGATCTCAAGAAGGTCAGGTTCATCATCGACATAGAGAACCGAGATTATCATGGAAATTCTTCCCTTACCAGGCAGATCGAATCTTTTTGGAGATTTGTGCTTCCCGGATGAGATACCGGAACCAGGGAACGGATTTGATTCTCAAGCTCGCCAAAACCCGGACCGGAATGGCATAATTTCGGGACAAAAGAGACCTGGCCATACTGTGCTGCTTCACGTTCCCCGCCGTAGCAACTGCCATCGGTAAAGAAAATAAATGGTGTTGAAACTCCCTTCTGCCTTATCTGACGGAGAAGATCGATGCCGGCTGATTCTTCTAAATCGCAGTCATTGATAACGACGTCAAAGGACAGGTGGCCCATTTTCTGCAACGCTTCCCCGGTTGAGCGTGATGATTCAACCGTTACATCCCCTTTTCTCTCTAGGAAACGACAGGTGATATCCAATAATGGCAGCCAGTTACCTACGTAGAGTACTGAAATCATGCAAAACCTCTTTACCTGATTACCCTCTCCTTGAAAGGAAAAGGGGTGTAAATCTTACTTTTCTTTCAACTTGCCCGGATAGTTTTTGGACCACAATCAAGGGCCTAATCAGTTTTGCTCTTGGGCGAGGTATCAACATCTTCCAGCAGCTGCTTAATATCGATCCAGATGATCAGCTCGTTTCTCTCCTTATCTCTGACTTTCACTTTCCGCTTGATTATTCCGATGATCGCGGTGTCCTCGGTTACCGAGGTGTAATCCACCTGGTTTCCTTCGAATGTAGATACCGACGTCACGTCATCGACCAGAATCCCCATTTTCGTCCCAGTGATCTTGTCGTCAAGAACGATGATCCGCGAGGATTCGGCTGCCACCTCTCCGCTCTCAGCGATATTAAGCCGGTGCTTGAGATCGATGATAGTCGTAATCTCGCCCCTGAGATCGATGATCCCCTTCACATACGCCGGCACGTTGGGAAGTTTTGTGATCGTGGTATATTCCACGACTTCCTTGACATCGAACAGGTCGATGGCAAAGAGTTCTTTTCCCAGCACGAACTCGACGATCTGGATACTGCCCTGTCTTTTGACAGCCGCATCCCCGAAGGGGTGGGCCTGTGCCTCCACTGGCTTGCTTGCTTCTGCCGCCATGGTAACGCACCCTTTCTAGTCCACCTTGAATTTCTTGTTTGCGTCCATCGCCTCGATAGCGACTTTGTTTACATTCTCGACCATCCGGGTGATCTCGTCAAGGGCTGCCGAGGACTCTTCGGTTGCCGCAGCAGCATCGCCGGCTTCCTTTGCTGTCTGTTCCACCAGCCGCGCGACTTCTGTGACGCTTGCCGTAATCTCCTCTGTTGTCGCTGCCTGCTCTTCGGTCGCCGCTGCCACCTCAGTCGCGCTCGCAGCCACTTTCTCGACAGCTTCTGCAATCTTGTTGAACGACTGCAGGGTCTCGGTCACCATGACAGACCCCTGTTCGACAATGCCCTTGGCATTGTTCATCGCGGTGGAAGCGTTCTGGGTGCTCTTTTTCAGGGAGGTGATCATCTCCTCGATCCGCTCAGCGGAGTTCCGTGACTCCTGCGCCAGCGATTTCACTTCTGTTGCAACAACAGCAAAGCCGCGCCCTGCGTCGCCCGCCCGTGCTGCTTCGATCGCAGCATTGAGTGCAAGGAGGTTTGTCTGGTTGGCAAGTTCGCGGATGAGCAGGACGATCTTGGAGATCTCACCCATCTGCTTCTCAACATCGGAGACGATCTCGTAGACTTTTGCCGAGGAAGTGGAGATCTCGCTCATGCTCTTCTCAGCCTTGCCCGCAAGTGCAGCGCCGGAATGGGAAAGATCATTGGTCTGCTTGGAGAGGGATGAGACCGATTCCATGCTTGACGTAATCTCTTCAATCGCCGCGCTCATGTCCTGCATTGCTTTTGCAATCTGGTCAACCCCCTGCGAAGCCTTCTCTGCATTGCCGCTGACCTTGCTCGCGGCTTGGGCGATCTGCTGGACCCCCTTTGAGCCTTCCTCGATGCTGCGGCTCGCGTTGTCCGCAGTCGTGGTAAGGTTCTGCATTCTGTTATTGACATCGGCGATGTTTTTCTCGAGGTTGATCACAATACCGCGGACAGCGTCGCGGACTTTTGTGATCTGCTCGTACATCTCTTTGGTATCCTGATCAGGTTCGGTGATCTTGTACCGGACAGTCAGATCTCCCGCCGCCATCTTGGCATAGATCTGGCTCATCGCTGCCACTTCTTTTTCCACGTACTGCTGGGTCTTGATGATCTTGGTTATCTCGTTGTATGTCAGGTAGATATACTTCAAATCCCCATTATCGTCAAGCAGGGGAATGTTTGTCCGAATGATGACGTGCAACCCGGTAGGGGTTTCGATGGTGCTCTGGCCGACCGTTATCCGCTTCCCGTTGACCGCGTCGGTTACCGATTCGCCCGAGTCATTGAGGTACTTTATCATTCCCTGAGACCTGAAATCGGAGTACTTTGAAACGAGGAGCCGTTCCCTGCTGTATCCCACCAGTTTACAGAAAGCGTCGTTCACCATGGAGAACTTGAGGTTTGCGTTGATGAGGGCATGTGCAAGAGGATTCTTCTCGAACATTTCCGTTAAATCTTGAAGTTCTACCGTGTTGTTCATCCGATTCTGGTTCATGCCAATAACCGCTTGTGACTGCGGTCTTTTTTCTGTTGCTATGTTGAGTAATCCGAACATGTATTCACCCGAGTTGTATGACCTGTTCTTTGTACACTTCGTTCATAACCTGTCCAAGACCCGTATACATTGCCGAGAGTCCGCAGATAATTCCAATGATACCCGCGATCTGGAGGACAGCAACGCTGCCGGTCGCATTCCCCGTAATGAGGAGCAGGAACAATACAGTCAAAAGTCCGAAGACTACCTGGAGAGCTCTTGACAGCCGGAGAGTGATGACAAACATCACGAACGAGAAAAGCCCCCATATAGCGAGGAACGATACGAGCGCCTCCGTCTGCAGAGGGCTGCTCCAGCCAAGCACGGGCATTAGGATAAGGCCCACGAGCGAGATCCAGAAAAACCCATACGAGACAAATGCGGTCGTGCCGAATGTATTGTTCTTTTTCCATTCCATGATACCAGCGATAATCTGGGCAATGCCTCCGAAGAATATGCCCATTGCAAAGATCGTTGAACCCATTGCAAAGAGCCCGGCATTGTGCAGGTTCAGTAACACCGTGGTCATGCCGAATGCAAGCAATCCCAGCGGGGCCGGGTTGCCAGTCGTATCGGCAATCCTGACTGTGTCCTTGAAACTGTTGTTCTGCGTTTCCAACATCACACCCTCCATTTTTTTTGATTGAGAGCCGATCATTCCATTATTTCCTAATTGTATTTAATATTATTGTTTAATGACGTTCATCGAAGTTAATTATTGGTAATCATCAATAACAATATATACTGGCAATCAACATTACTAAAATTAGATTCGGTGATATGTTTGGAGCGGGAAAACGAATTAGACCGTATTAAAGATATTTTAAAGATCAGCCCGAAGGGGCTGACCATTGAAGAAGTATCAAAAAAACTCTCGCTCAACCGGGCAACCGCAGCAAAATACCTCAATTCACTCGTGATGTCGGGCCAAGCAGACCTGCGGGAACTGGGAAGGGCAAAGCTTTTCCATTACAGCCAGCGGCTCCCTCTGCCTAATCTTCTGAGTCTTGCATCGGATCTGATCCTGATTCTTGATAAGGATCTGTTCATCCAGGAAGCTAACGATCCCTTTCTCGCCAGTTTTCAGGTATCCAAGGAAGATCTGAAGGGAAAACAATTAGAGTACACCGTGATCGCCTCTTATTTTGCAGAAGAACATTTCGCGGCGCTGCAGCAGGCACTTGATGGGACGGGAAGCACATTCGAGATCCACATCGAACGGAATGGGGATAAACGATACTTCAGAATGAAAATTATCCCTCTGGTATTCGAAGCGGGCGGACGGGCTGTTGGGATCATCTTCGAAGATATTACGGAAATGAAGAGGTACCAACAGGAGCTTGAAGAACGGGTGATGGAACGCACAACCGAACTCGTTATAACCAACAACATACTCGAAAAACAGATAGACGAACATCTCCGGGCACAGGATGCCCTGAAGGAAAGTGAAGCAAATTACCGCAGGATCGTCGAGACCGCTAATGAAGGGATCTGGGTAATCGATAAAAAACTAACTATTACATTCGCCAACCAGAAGATGACGGATATCCTGCATTATCCGGCAGAAGAAATGATGGGCCGGGATATATCGGCATTTATTTTTCAGGAAGACTCCCAGGATCACGCTCTCAAAGTGCGCAACCGAAAGGCGGGATTGAGCGAAACCTACGAACGCAGGTTCCGCCGTAAGGATGACAGTGAATGCTGGATGCTGGTTTCTGCCGTTCCTATCCATGATACCGGAGGACAGTTCAACGGTTCATTTGCCATGCTGACTGATATTACCGACCGGAAACAGCTGGAGTCCGAGCTGGAGCGAAAAAGCAGGTACTACGAGCTGCTATTGCAGACGTCGACGGATGCAATCCATATCGTTGATAAAAAGGGGAACCTGCGCGAATGGAATAATGCGTTCCTGTCCCACCTTGGGTATTCTCCGACAGAAGCAGCAAAACTCAATGTTGTGGACTGGGATACGGAAGTGAGCCCGGACCAGGTTCGGGAGCGAATAGAAGCAGGTAATGTGAAAAGCATTAAATTTGAGACGCATCACCGCAGGAAGGATGGGACCCTGTGCGATGTCGAGGTGAATGCAACCCGAATAATCATTGACGGGGAAGATATGATCTATGCATCTGCCCGGGACATTACGGAACGCAGGCAGGCCGAAGAGGCAATAAAAAAGGCGAACAATCAGGTAAGCCTCTTAACCAGCATAACCCGGCACGATATTCTCAATCAGTTGTCTATGCTGGATGGATACATCTCTCTTCTGAAAGAGCCGTCGGAAGGTGAAAACCTTGCGGACCTGATCCAAAAAGAAGAAACTATTGTCAGTACGATCCGGCGTCAGATAGTGTTTACCCGGGATTACCAGAATGTTGGTGCGCAGACACCTCAGTGGAAGAATATAAAAATAGCCATTTCCACGGTTCTGGCAACAATGGACAGGGAAAACATATATTTTGAAATCGATACGGACAATCTGGAAATTTACGCTGATTTCCTCATCGAAAAAGTATTTTTTAACCTTATTGAAAATGCACTCCGCCATGGTGAGCACGTCACCCGGATCCGCGTATCGTACCAACAGAAAGAAGATGAAGTGGTTCTTTCCATGGAAGACGACGGCATTGGCATTCCCGAACAGGACAAAGAGAAGATTTTCACAAGAGGATTCGGGAAAAACACCGGATACGGGTTATTTCTCGCCCGGGAGATTCTTGCTATTACGGGGATCACAATCCGCGAGACAGGTGTGCCGGGGAAGGGAGCGCGGTTTGAAATGAATGTGCCAAAAAACGGATACCGGTTTACCGGTGACTAGTATAGAGAAGACACTAACACAATTACGGATGATCCGGATTAATCCGGATCTCAAGACTGGCCCGGATCCCCTTAGGACGAACCCCTTATGAAAATCCGAGAATTTTCAATAAGCGCTTAAATAAGCGCTTATTTCGGTTAATAATCATTAAACGAAGGATTTTTCAAAGCGCGCGGCCCTGGAAAATTTTCCGGAGGAACAGGGCCGGACCGGATCACCGGACCGGCCGGATCAAATTACTATTTCCCGCAACGATTAACGTAAAGAAGAGAACTTTAAAAATTCCATTTATTCTCAGTCGATTGTGCATTTCCATCAGGGTTCTTCAACTTGAGAGAGGGGTTCACGCTCGCTAAGATATCGATGATACCGGACTTATAGAGAACATTTTTCAGCATAACCCGAACCCCGTCAGGGATACCATTTTATAACCCGGCCGATATTCTCACAGCAGGAGAATATCCTTGAAAAACGGCGAAGTTTCCATACTGGTTGGCGGAAAGGCAGGGGAAGGGATATCGAGCGCCGGGCAGATCGTCGCCCACCTCCTTGGTCAGGCAGGATACCGGGTGCACATGTACTTCGACTACCCCTCCCTCATCAAGGGCGGCCACAACTTTGCGATTGTCAGGGCCGCGGAAGAAAAGGTCGGGGCGGTACGGAAAGGAGTTGACTTCATCCTCGCCCTCGACCAGCAGACCGTGGACCTGCACCGGCCCCGGCTCACGCAGGGAGGGGTCGTCATCTTCGATACGGGAACGGTAAAATCCTCCTCTGGTATCGGAATCCCCGTCAAGGAGATCCTTGACGCCGAGAAAGCGCCAGCGGTGATGGGAAACTCCGCATTCTTCGGCGCCTTTGCCCGCGCAGCGGGGATCGGCTGGGAATCCGCGGAAACGGTGCTGAGGAAATCCATGCCGAAGGGAACCGAGCAGAACCTCCGGGTCGCGCGGCGGGCGTACGACATGGCGGAAGAGCGGCTGAAGATCCCCGGCACCGGAGGCGCCTGCCTGCCGGTCATGACCGGGAACGAGGCGATCGGGATCGGGCTCCTTGAAGGGGGGCTCCAGGCATATTTCGCGTACCCGATGTCACCGACCTCCAACCTCCTTCATTTCCTCGCGGCGTATGCCGATGAGCTGCGGATCCGGGTAATCCAGCCCGAGAGCGAGATTGCAGTGATCCTCATGTCCCTCGGGTGCGCCTTTGCCGGGACGCCATCAGCGGTCGGGACGAGCGGCGGCGGGTTCTGCCTGATGACCGAGTCGCTCGGCCTCGCCGGCATCGCGGAGATCCCGATCGTCATCGTCCTCGGCCAGCGGACCGGCCCGAGTACCGGGCTTGCCACCTACACGGCGCAGGCAGACCTCCACTTCGCCGCAAATGCCGGGCAGGGGGAGTTCCCCCGCTTCATCGTCGCCCCCGGTGATGCGGGCGAGGCACGCGCGTGGTCCCGTGAAGCGATGCGGCTTGCGTGGAAGTACCAGGTGCCGTCAATCGTCCTTGCAGACCGGATCATCTGCGAGGGCCTGTACAGCGTCGACGGGTTGACTGCACCGGCACCCGGGTCCGGGCCGCTGCCTGCCGATCCGGCTGTCCGGCCGTACTTCAGGTATGCTTACACGGAGAGCGGGATATCGCCGCTCCGGTTCCCGCCGGTGAAAGGGGAGGTGATCCGGGTCAACAGCCATGTCCACGACCCCGACGGGATTACGACCGAGCACCCGGCCACGACCCGGGCGATGGCCGAGAAGCGGATGAAGAAGGGGGCGGGGCTCCTGGCAGAGATCGAAGGTATGGACCCGGTCAAAGTCGCGGGAGACCGAACCGCAGGTACCGCGATTCTGTGCTGGGGGTCGACTAAGGGAATATGCGAAGAGCTTGGTTCCGCAATGGGCTTTCGCGTCGTCCGTCCCGTTGTGCTTCAACCCTTCCCGGAGAAGACGTTTGCCGCTGCGATGGCCGGCGTGGCGAGGTTCTGGATGGTGGAGGAGAACGAGACCGCTCAGCTCGGCCGGCTCGTCCGGGAACACGGATACGTGCCCGCGGGGACGATCCTGAAGTACGACGGCCGGCCGTTCTTTGTCGAGGAACTTGCAGATGAGTTGCAGAAGGCGATCGCATGACCGGCATCGATCCTCAGTCCCTGATCAGCCGGGCAAAGAACCTGTGGTGCCCGGGGTGCGGGAACTTCTCCATTCAGCACGCGTTGAAAGATGTGCTCGCGCAGCTGGACAGCGAGGGGCACCCGGTCGAGAATGTCGTCATTGTCACCGGCATCGGCCAGCACGGCAAGACCTTCGACTTCATGAACCTCAACGGGTTCTACTCTATCCACGGCCGGACGATCCCTGTCGCGACCGGAATAAAACTGGCAAACCCCGGCCTGAAGGTCATCTGCATCGCCGGCGATGGCGACTGCTATGCCGAAGGCCTTGACCACCTCGTCTTCGGCGCTAAGCGGAACCTTGACATCACAGTCCTCGTGTATGACAACCGTGTCTATGCCCTGACTACCGGGCAGTATACCCCCACCTCGCCATACGGGTACCGGGGGCGCTCGACGCCTGGCGGCGACCACGAGAACCCGATCAACCCGATCGAGCTGATGCTCTGTTCGGGAGCAAGTTTCATCGCCCGTGCCTACACGCACCGTCGTGACCAGCTGAAGCGCGTGATCCGGGAAGCCATCCTGCACCGTGGCTTCTCGTTTATCGATATCCTCCAGATCTGTGCGACCTACAATGATCTGACATCATACTACAATGCCCGGGTCTATGACTGGGACGAGGCGGACGCTGGGGATCGCGATGCCGCGTACCGGAAGGCCCGTGAATGGGACTATAACCGGGACGCGCGGATCGGGCTCGGCATACTGTACCGCCACACCGCCCCGGTTTTTGAGGACAGCTACCCGGTGCCAAAGCCGCTGACCCCTCAAGAGCGCGACGCGTGGATCGCGGGGTTTATGGAGGAGAGGGGGTGAATCCTCAACGCGCAAGTTTACTTTCGAGGCGGCGGTGTCTGCCGTTCCGGAGGATGTGAAGGAAGAATCCGCATTTTTCGGCGATACCCTGCAACGCATTCGGGACTGTCATGTATTTCCCGTTAACGCCGCGCTCTTTCCGGGAGTGCTCGTGGGCACCACGCTCACCGAGCTGTGCGGGATCTTCTCCTCAAGCGACGCCTTGATCCGGTCGATTGAGCCCTGGACGTCGGCCATCTTCTTCTTCCCGTCGAACTCGAGGAGCAGCTCGATGTAGACATCGCTTCCCGAACGGCGGGAGCGGACGCCATGGAGCGCCGTATAATCATCGAAGAAGGCCGCGAGCTCGCGCACGATGACGAGCTGGAGTTCCTCGTCAAGGGTCTTGTCGAGGAGATCCGGCAGCGAGGAGGTAATCACCCGGTAGCCGGATAAGAGGAGGAAACCGGCGATGATGAACGACGAGAGAGGGTCGATGTAGAGCGACCACGGGTACTGTGAGAAGGAGAGGGTCGCGATGAGTGCCGCGAGGACAGAGAAATCCGAAAACGCTTTCGTACGGAAGAGACGCCATTGGGAGTCCATAATCGGTGAGGGCTCCTTTCTGTTGAGTTTGTAATTCTTCAGCCATAACCACGAGTTCGTGCATACTCCGGTTACCATCAGAACGACACCGAGATACGCTCCCTCGCGGATGATCTCCGCGGGGACTGCAATCCTGTACAGGGCCACGAGGAAGACGAGTGCGAGGGAGATAAACATCACCCCGCCGGTGATAACGGAGGTCATCGTCTCCATCTTTCCCATCCCGTAATCGTACGTCCCGGATCCTCCTTTTGCCATCTTGCGGATCGTAACGTAGGCAAAGAAGGTAGCGAGGATCTCGTTTGCGCACTTCAGTGCATCGGCAAAGAGGACGATCGAGCCCGAGAGGACAGCAGCCGCGATATCCGGGAGCCAGAGGACAAAATCGACAACGAGGCTGGTCAGGACCATTTTCTGCTTGGTTGCAAGGGATCCTTCTCCCTTCCCATCGGGTACGGCATGCGACATTT
>DATJBJ010000082.1:0-7961 GCA_035515395.1 Methanoregula sp.
GGCCGCTTCCATGGTCTTCATCCTCAGCGCGTTCCTGGTCGTAGGGATCGTCTCCGTGATCGTCTCAGAACTGCTCCTCCGCCGCTACATCATCCGGGACCTCACCGGGCTCGACGCGACCATGAAGGATATCGGGGGTCGCCGCGATCTCTCCAAACGCATTCCGGTGAGCGGCGACGACGAGATCGCGTCGCTGAAGCAGTCCCTCAACGGGATGCTGCAGGAACTGGAGGAGAAAGAGGAGAGACTCGCTGAGGCGCACCGGAAAGCGAACATGTACCTCGACATCTACCTCGATGTCCTTACCTATGAGATCCTGAACGCGGCGATCGCCCACCGGGCGTACGCCGAACTGCTCCTGGAGAGCGAAGGGGATGACAAGAATAAGTTCGTCTCGCGCATCGTCGGGCTCATCGACCGGAACCGGGAGGTGATAAAAAATATCGAGACCATCTCGGCGATCTATAAGAACCCGCCGTCGCGGCAGCCGACCGACCTCGCGGCGCTGCTGAGGAGGGTCACCGGTGATGACTACCCCGGGGAGGCGATACGGTGCGAAGGCTGCGGAATCTCCGTCCTCGCAGACGAGAAGCTGGAGATCGTCTTCAAAAATATCATCAATAACAGCATCAGGTACGGCGGGAAGGATGTACAGATCACCATCACGGTAAAGGAGACTGCGAACGGAAAGGCCGAGATCGCGGTGGAGGATACCGGAAAGGGGATCCCGGATGCCATGAAACCGCAGATCTTCGACCGGTTCACGAAAGGAACGGATACGCGAAGCAGCTATGGGCTGGGACTGCACATCGTCAAGATGCTGATCGAGGCTTACGGCGGCAGGGTATGGGCGGACGACCGGGTCGCCGGGCACCCTGAAGAGGGTGCGGCGATACGGTTTACCCTCTTCATTGCCTGAGGGAAGGAAAGGTCCTCCTGCACCGGTATAGGCACGGCACAAAAAAGGGCGCGACATGATTGCCGGGCCTGCTTTCAAAAAAAATTCCCGGCAGAATTGAGCCGGAAGCCTCACGGATTTTGTTCTCCGGGACTTAAGAACCCGGGGCGAGAGCAGTCCCGTCCCAGACAAGCACGCCGGAAGCCGGGGGGAGGGCCGTGCATTCCAGGACTTTTTCGCTTCTGCCGACACATGCATAGACTGGCGCAGCCGTCCCCGGGCTCCCGGCGACTGCGTAGGCAAGCGTACTATCTTTTCCAGGGCCGATCTCGTTGTTTGCATCTCCTGCCCATGCGGCCTGGTCGGAAGCGATCCATGCATGGATCTCGCCCGGGCCGTTGTTTTTTATCACGAGCGACCCGGAATTAGGTGCCACCGGTTCAGCCGGTGTAACCGTTCCGGCACTCCCCGGTGCTGCGTTCCCTGTCCCGGAGCTGGCTGTGCACCCGGCCGCAATCATAATCGCGGCAACTGCAAGACATAACAGAACTGCCGCGGTTTTACCCGTCTCCTGCATAATGTCCTTTTTTTGTTCCTGCCCCCTTAAGCAATTTCTGATTTCTTCCCCTGTCAGCCCGGCTTTTCCGGAGCGGCAGGGCTGGATAGCCCATACGGTGTTTCCATCCCTCAGGGAGAGGCGCCATGCCGGTACCATACCTATTTTGTTAAAGAGTGATCAACTAACGTACAGGTACACTATGGCGCATGTCCACCGGATAGAAGCCCGCTACAAGGCCGATCCCCGGCTCAGGGTCAGGACCGACCGGATCCGGTCCCTCGGGTTTCCGGTCGAAGAGCTGCACCTTGTCGATGTCTACACGATCTCCACCGGATCGCGCGATTTCACTCCCCATGAACTAGGCAAGATCGGCTCGCAGCTCATCAACCCGGTGGTGCAGGAATGTACGGTGGACGCGCCGACAACAGCAAACTTCGACTACGCCATCGAGATCGGGTTCCTCCCGGGCGTGACCGATAACGTCGGGGCTACCGCCCGGCAGACCATCGAGGACTACTTCGGGATGAAGTTCGCCGGGGGTGAGGGGGTCTACAGTTCCCGGCTCTATCTCGTCTGCGGCCGGCTATCCGCAGGCGCCCTGCAGAGCCTTGCATCCACGCTCGCAAACCCGCTGGTCAACCGGATTCACGTCAAGAGCCGCCAGGAGTACGGCGTGACAGGCATGGACCGGGTCGTACCGGCCGTTGAGCTCCACGAGCTGCCCGCCGCAGAGCCGGTCGACCTCGACCTCGAAGATACAGAGCTTGTCCGGCTGGGAAAAGAGGGGATCCCCGACCCGAGGACCGGCCAGCGGCGGGGACCGCTCGCCCTCGACCTTGACCAGCTCCATGTTATCCGCGACTACTTCGCTGCGAAGGGCAGGAAGCCAACCGATATCGAGCTCGAAGCGCTCGCCCAGACGTGGAGCGAGCACTGCAAGCACACGATCTTTGCGTCGGCGATGGACGACGATGTGCCGGACGGGCTGTACAAGACCTGCATCCAGGCGGCGACGAACAGCATCCGGAAGGAGAAGGGCGAAAAGGACATCTGCCTCACGGTCTTCACCGACAACTCCGGGGGGATCGTCTTTGACGATATGTACCTCGTCACGCACAAGGTCGAGACCCACAACTCGCCGTCGGCGCTCGACCCCTTCGGCGGCGCCCTCACCGGTATCGTCGGCGTGAACCGCGACACCATCGGCTTCGGCCTCGGGGCAAAGCCCTGCATCAACGTATACGGCTTCTGCGTCGGCGACCCCGCGAGCGATCCCGCCCTCTACCGGGGAAAAGACCGGCAGAACCCCATCCTCTCGCCCCGCAGGATACTCGACGGGGTCGTGAGCGGAGTCGGCGTCGGCGGGAACTGCTCGGGGATCCCGACCCCGCAGGGCTTCGTCCTCTTCCACGACCGCTACCGGGGGAAACCCCTCGTCTTTGCCGGTACCGTGGGGGTCATGCCCCGCGAACGGGACGGGAAGAAGCTCTACGAGAAGAAGGCGCGGTCAGGCGACCTTATCGTCATGCTCGGCGGCCGGGTGGGAAAAGACGGGATCCACGGCGCCACGTTCTCATCCGAGGCCCTCGACCCGAAGAGCCCGGTCACGGCCGTCCAGATCGGCGACCCCATCACCCAGAAGAAGTTCTCCGACGTCATCGTCCGGGAAGCCCGGGACCGCGGCCTTTACACGAGCATCACCGACAACGGTGCGGGCGGGATCTCCTGCTCGGTCGCCGAGATGGCAAAGGAATGCAACGGCTGCCACGTCGTCCTCGACAAGGTGCCGCTCAAGTACCCCGGCATGGCGCCCTGGGAGATCTGGATCTCCGAATCCCAGGAACGGATGACACTCGCGGTGCCGCCGGAGAAGCTTTCGGAGTTCATGGAGCTGATGCAACGCCGCGAGGTCGAGGCGACGGTCATCGGGACCTTCACGGACTCGGGGAGGTGCGTGGTCGGGTTCCACGGAGCGGTCGTGATGGACATCGAGCTTTCCTTCCTCCACGACGGGCTGCCGGAGAAGCACCTCAGGACCGCCCCGTCAGCGGCGCAGCTCCCCGGGCCTGACGTGCCATGCCCGGATGACCTCGGCGCCACGCTGAAGGCGATGCTCGGCCGGAACAACATCTGCTCGAAGGAGTACATCTCGATCCAGTACGACCACACCGTCCAGGGAGGCCACGTCCTCGGCCCTGTGCAGGGGAAAGGCCGGGTGCAGGGGATGGCGACCCTGACGAAAGTCGTCCCCGGCTCGAAGAAGGCCGTCGGCCTCTCTCAGGGGATCTTCCCCACCTACTCCGAGATAGATCCCTACCGGATGGCGATCGCCTGCATCGACACGGCGGTCCGGGGCCTCGTCGCGCTCGGCGTCCCGCCGGACGCCATTGCGATCCTCGACAACTTCTGCTGGTGCTCATCCGACGACCCTGTCCGCCTCGGCCAGCTGAAGGCCGCGGCCTTCGGGTGTTACGACGGGGCAACCGGCTTTGTGACACCGTTCATCTCCGGCAAGGACAGTATGTTCAACGACTTCTCCGGGTACGACGCCGACAACAACCCGGTCAGGGTCTCGGTCCCCCCGACCCTCCTCATATCATCCATCGGCATCCACCCGGACGCCGGAAAAGCTGTCTCTATGGACGCGAAGATCGAAGGCGACCTCGTGTACGTTGTCGGGGACACCGCAGAAGAACTCGGCGGGTCGGAGTACTTCGAGTACCTCGGCGGCACCGGGAACACCGTGCCTGCCCTTGACATCCCCGCAGCAAAGGAGCGGTACCAGCGCATGGCCGGCGCCATCGCCCACGAACTCGTTGCATCCGCGTTCCCGGTGACCCACGGGGGGCTCGGCGTTGCGCTCGCCAAGGTCGCGGTCGCCGGCCGGCTCGGGATGGACATAACGATCCCCGCAGACATGCGGCCGGACCGGTTCCTCTTCTCCGAGTCGCTCGGGCGGTTCGTGGTCACGGTTGCGCCGGACAACAAGCGGGCGTTCGAGCTCGCGCTCGGGGCCGATGCACACCTCATCGGGCGCGTTAAGGGAACGTCCCTCCGGATCACCGGAAAGACCTCCCTCGTCTCGGTCCCGGTCAGCGAACTCGATGCCGCCTACAAGGCGCCGTTCGGGAGGTTCTGATTATGGCACCGGTAGCCCGAAGAAAACGCTCCCCCGCAGCCGCTGCGCCCACAGGCGGGGATAAGATCCCGGAACGGGCGCTCATCATGAGCGGGTACGGGATCAACTCGGAGATGGAGACAAGGGTGGCCTTCGCATGGTCCGGGATGGACGCCGATATCGTCCACATCAACGACCTCATCGATGGGAGGGTTTCCATGGCGGACTACCGGCTCCTCGTCTTCCCGGGCGGGTTCTCCTATGGCGACGACACCGGCGCAGGAAACGCGTACGCAAACCGGGTGCGCAACAACCTCCGAGAGGGTGTCACGGAGTTCCTTGACGGAGACAACCTCGTGCTCGGGATCTGCAACGGCTTCCAGATCCTCGCGAACCTCGGCCTCGTCCCGGCATTCGACCGGTTCCGGCGGGACATCGCCCTGATGCCCAACCGGAAAGGGGTCCTCGAATGCCGGTTCGTCACGCTCAAACCCGCTGCCGACAACCTCTGGACGAAGGGAATCGATCGGGTGTACTGCCCCGTCGCCCACGGCGAGGGGAACTTCTCCTGTTCGAAGGAGACCCTCCGGGAGCTGCAGCGCAAAAAGATGATCGCCTTCACCTACGTCCGTGACGACATGAGCCCCGCGAACGGGGAATACCCGTTCAACCCGAACGGTTCGGTCGCGGACATCGCCGGCATCACTTCCGCGGACGGCAAGGTGCTCGCCCTGATGCCCCACCTTGAGCGGGCCATGGAGTTTGTCAACCTCTACGACTGGCCGCTCGAGAAGGAGCGGCTGAAGCGGCAGGGGCTGCCGGTCCCGTCGGAGTCGATGAACATGAAGTTCTTCCGGAATATCGTGGATTATTTCCGGTAGAGACCGGGAAATCAGCCGGACTGACTGAAAAAAACGCGACGAAAAAGAGCCGCCGGGGGGACTTGAACCCCCGACCTGCTGATTACGAATCAGCCGCTATACCGCTAAGCCACGGCGGCGCGATACCTCACAATATCGGCGCCGGATCTGATAAAATGTGTGTATTCAGGAGTACCCGCTCAGGGTCGTGACGTTCTCCTTCCCCTGATGGTCCTTCGCCGGCGAGATCGTCCCGAACTTGGACTCGTAGTCGGCTACGGTCTTTGAGAGGACCGCGAGGAGGTTCTTCGCGTGGTTGGGGGTTATGGAGACGATCGCCTTTGCCCGGGCCTGGTTCACCTGCGGGAGCTGGTGGAGGAAGAGGAACGTGAACTCGTCGTCCTTGTACGCGATCTGGATCATGTTGCTGTAGACCGGGTCGAGGGTCGGCGGGATATTGACCGAGATTTCCTGGTTTGCCATGCTGATCAGGTAGGACGTGCTGGTTGAAAAGTGTCGTTATAGCTTCCCGGAGGCACGGGTCCCGGGATCTCCCGTCTCCAGTCTTTGCGAGGGTATGAACAGCCTCCGCGGAAGGCCGGGACGCGGATGCAATACCTTTAACCCGCACCGTTTCCAAGCTCCTGTGAGTGAATTACCCTGGCGCTTGATCGGTCGTACGCGGCGATATCGGACCTCGTCCGGGTGCACACCTGCCCTGTCCGGTTTTACTTCGAGAAGAACGAACCGTTTGCCGAGTCCGACCGGTACGCGGTCTGCAAGCAGCTCTCCTACCATCTCGGGGGACCGCCCGACGCTGACGCAATATGGGCCGAGATCCTCGCCGTCCGCCCGGCCATCGATCCCGGGGCCGGCCGCAACCTCCTCGATACCTGCATCGCGGCCTGCGCAAAGGGCGCGTGGAGACCGGCAAAGGAGTGCGATGTCAGGGTTGCGTCGGAGAAGCACGGGATGGCCGGCATGATCGACCGGGTCGCAGAGGACGGGACGTTCTCCATCATCCGGGCTGCCGGGTCGATGCCGTTCGGCACATACGCCGCGGACCGGCTCCGCATAGCCGCGATATCCTTCTGCCTCGAGGAGATGACCGGAACGGAAGTCAGAGGAGGGAACGTCGAATACATACCCGACGGGGTCTCCCGGTTCCACGAGGTCCAGCCCCGGGACCGGAGGCAGGTGATCGCGACCCTCCACAGGTTCCGGTCAATCAAAGACGGCCAGATGCCGGCCCGGCCGCTCAACGCCCCCTGCAGCCGGTGCTCCTGCCGGGAGAAGTGCGATGCGGGCAGCGGGCACCGGCTGAGCGAGCTGCTGTAGGGGAAGGGAAAAAACTGCCTTCTCGCTCGCTTAATTTAATTTCGGGCAGGTTTTTTTTAAAGGATGTATGGCATCATGCTCATCGGAATACGGCCCGACAGGCGCCGGCCGACCGGTGCCCGCCCACCGGGGGCTCTCAATAAAAGGGACCGGGATTGCGCCCCGGTTACATCAACACACTGAGCGACCGGGAAACGCACTCACGCGCCCAACCCGAAGATACTTTTCACCATCACGATGATCCGATCCAGGATCGAGACACGGGCCGGCGGGGCGCCGGCCGGCGGGATTGCGGGGCCGGGAAGCAGCGACGGGTCCGGCAGGTCGTACCGCTCCACGAGATACGGGCTGGCGACGGTCACGTTGTTCCGGGTGTCAAATTCATTCACCGAAAGGACAGTGGTTTTCGTGATTCCCGAAACAGCAGGGGCAGTACCTTCGAGTGTGCCGGTCACCTGCACCTTCCTTGTCGGGTAATCGAGCTCGAAGCCGGAGAGAGAGAAGGCATTCTTCTTCTCGTCCGGCCGGGGCTCCGGTACGCTGTTCAGGAATATTGTGTAGTTCCAGACCGGGTCTTCGAGCTGCGTGGAGAACTGGAGATCGTGCGTGTAGGTGAACCGCTCCGAGAAGTTGATCGCGAAACTGATATTCACCAGTGATCCCTGGACGAAATTTCCTTCGGGATTTACGGTGAACCCGAACTCCCCGGCAGTAGCCGATACGATGCCAACGAGCAGGCAGAGAATGAGGAGTCCTGCGGTAATGAGGCGCTTCATTGGCCGGTAGGTTTGGGCTTTTGGGAATTAAGGGTTGGTTTTTCCGTTATTTTTATTTGTTCCGGCATATGCTGATTAGGGGTATCATAACCGGGTTACAAGCATTGAGACCCAAGGGGTGGGGTCGATCCGGTCTGAAACCAAAACATGAGGGGGGGTAGGCCGGCCCCCCCCCTCCCAAAATATGTTGCGACATCTAACCCGGCATATCCCCAACCGTTGCTTCGCATGGAGATTACGACGGAATAAAAAACCCGGGGGGTCACAGGCCAGGAAGCGATCGGAAATTCCCGGGCCGCAATAGAGGGGGGGGTGGCAGGACACCCCCCCACACCCTGCATGGGGGGGGTCGATCCGGTCTGAAACCAAAACATGAGGGGGGGTAGGCCGGCCCCCCCCCTCCCAAAATATG
>DATJBJ010000083.1:0-64031 GCA_035515395.1 Methanoregula sp.
TCCACCGCTTCAGATTCTTAGATGTTTCCGACGCTTAAGTAACGTTAATGTTTATTCCTGCTCTTATATTACAGGTATTGGAGTGCTACATTATTAGTATCGAGTCCTTCATAATACCATTGCTCTCCGCCCTCTGGCTCATGCTTCCTGCCTATGTTCCCAACCCCGTTGCCGCTCTCTTTGGAGGAGGGATGCCTGTTGATCTCGGCAGGAACTTTTCCGACGGGCGACGATGGTTCGGGGACGGTAAGACGTACCGGGGTTTCATCCTCGGGGTCGTCGCCGGAATCGGTGTGGGCCTGATTGAAATATGGGTATCGGGGGCGTACGGTCTCCCGTTCCTCCCGCAGCACACATTCACTTCAATAACGTTCCTCGCTTCCGGTGCACTTCTTGGCGATCTCGTCAAAAGCTTCTTCAAGAGAAGGCTTGGAAAGGAACGGGGAGAGAAATGGCTGCTCGCAGATATGTACGACCTCGTGGCAGGGGCACTTCTCCTCATGCTCATCGCAGATCCCTCATGGCTCGCTGCCAATGTGACTCTTGGGACCTTCATCGGTATACTTATCCTGACTCCTGTCCTTCACCGGTCAGTGAACATTATCGGGTACCTCATCAAAGTTAAGGAAGTGCCATGGTGACGAGAATCGGAAACCTCCTCCTGAAATTCAAGGCGATCGAGTTCGGGGATTTTACCCTCGCATCAGGCGCGAAGAGCAGGTACTACGTTGACGTGAAATCTGCGGTCACGCATCCCGAGCTGCTGTCGGAGATTGCACGGGAAGTATCCTCCCGTCATGAATTCGATGTGATTGCAGGAGTGGCAGTTGGCGGCGTCCCTCTTGCCGTAGCGGTATCGCTCGAGAGCAAAAAACCGTATGCAATCATCCGGGCAGCGGAGAAGAGTCATGGGAAGAAGGATATTGTCATCGGCAGCGTACGGGGGAAGAATGTCCTTCTCATTGAAGATGTAACCACATCGGGTGGCTCGGCACTGTACGGAATCGAGTCGCTCCGTTCTGCCGGTGCTGTCGCAGACAGGGTTATCACGGTCGTTGACCGCGAGCAGGGGGCAGAGGCCTCGCTTCACGGTCACCATATCCGGCTGATCCCTCTCGTGAGGATCAGCGAGATCAGGCAAGGGTAGGACTTTTTAGGAAAGGACGGCCTAGTACATGGATATGAAGATCGTCGTTGTAGGGGGGGGAGGCCGGGAACACGCGATCGCGAGTGCCCTCGCCCGCAACGGGGAGACCGAAATTTTTTCGGTCATGACGAAACGGAACCCGGGGATCGGGAAGCTCGCGAAAAAGATCCTCCTTTCCCAGGAGACAGACGTCCCCCGGATCGTCACGTTTGCGCTGGAGACCGGGTCAGAGTATGCGTTCATCGGGCCGGAGGCGCCGCTCGAAGCCGGCGTCGTTGATGCCCTTGAAGCCGCAGGGATTTCCTGCGTCGGCCCTACGAAGGCAGCGGCCCGGCTCGAGACAGACAAAGCATTCTGCAGGGATCTGATGGAGCGTCAGGCGATTGAAGGGTGCCCAATGTACCGGGTATTTTATGACAGGGGGGAGGCGATCTCATTCATCCGGGATTATGAAGGAGATCTTGCGGTCAAACCCGTAGGCCTCACGGGAGGTAAAGGGGTCCGGATCATGGGCGAGCAGGTCGACCGCGAGGGTGCAATCGCGTACGTGAAGACACTCGACGGGGGCGTCGTCCTCGAGGAACGCCTCATCGGGGAGGAATTCACCCTGCAGGCATTCGTCGACGGTAACCATCTCATCCCGATGCCCCTCGTGCAGGACCACAAGCGTGCCTTCGACGGGGACACAGGGCCCAACACCGGGGGGATGGGCTCGTATTCGATGCCGGACCACCGGCTTCCCTTTGTCTCCCACCAGGACCACGAGAAAGCGCTCAAAATCATGATCTCAATCGTTGCGGCTATGGAACGGACCGGCCAGCCTTACAAGGGTATCCTTTACGGGCAGTTCATGAACACGGCCGCCGGCCCGAAAGTGATCGAGTTCAATGCCCGGTTCGGCGATCCTGAGGCGATGAACGTCCTCCCGCTCCTGGAATCGGACCTCACCGGAATCGTCCGGAGGATCACGGAAGGTTCCCTGGGTTCTGCGGGCGTCTCTTTCAGAAAGAAGGCGACAGTCTGCAAATATCTCGTTCCTGAAGGATACCCGGGAGGCTCCCGTGCCGGAGATCCTGTCCGGCTCGGTCCCCGGAACAATGCGCTCCTGTATTACGCCAATGTCGAGGAACGCGGCAGCAGCCTTGTCACCCTGTTGTCACGGACCCTGGCCTTTGTCGGCATGGGGGATACTCTCGAAGAAGCCGAACGGATTGCCGAAGGTGCTGCGGCAGCCGTCACCGGGAAGGTCCGGCACCGCCGCGACATAGGAACAAGGGAGCTGCTGGAGAAACGGATCGCCCATATGAAGGAGCTGCGATGAAGAAAGATTTCCTCTCGATACTGGATATCAACCGGCAGGAGCTTGAAAAGATCCTGTCCGAAGCAAGGAGCCTGAAAGCGCTCAAGAAGAAAGGCAAGGTCCACGATTACCTCCGGGGCAAGAACCTCGCGATGATCTTCGAGAAGTCCTCCACGCGGACCCACATCTCGTTCGAGGTCGGGATGAACGAGCTCGGGGGGCATGCCCTCTTCCTCAACGCCCGTGATATGCAGATCTGGCGGGGTGAGGAGATTCGCGACACTGCGAGGGCAGCCTCACGCTATGTCTCCGGTATCATGATCCGCGCCTACAAGCACAGCACGATCGAGGAGTTTGCCCGCCATGCCACCATCCCTGTCATCAACGGCCTTTCGGACCTCGAGCATCCCTGCCAGCTGCTGGCCGATATCATGACCATGCAGGAGCACTTCGGTTCGACCAGGGACCTCAACGTTGCATGGGTCGGCGACGGGAACAATGTCTGTAACTCCCTGATCCTCTCGACGGCGCTCACGGGATCGAAAGTCACAGTCGCGACTCCGGCTGGGTACGAGCCGCCGGAGACGATTGTGAAGAAGGCGCAGAAGCTCGGCGGGAAGGTCGCGCTCGTCCGGAAGCCCGAGAAGGCCGTGGCCGGTGCTGACGTCATCGTCACCGATACCTGGGTCTCGATGGGCGATGAGAAGGAGCGGGAAGAGCGGATCCAGTCGTTCCGGAAATTCACCGTGGACTCGACGCTCCTCAGGCATGCCTCTCCCGAAGCACGTGTCCTCCACTGCCTCCCTGCACACCGGGGAGAGGAGATTACGGACGACGTGATGGAAGGTGGCCAGAGCCTCGTATGGGACGAGGCTGAGAACCGGCTCCATGCGCAGAAGGCGCTTCTCGTCCGGCTGCTCAAAAATTAACGAAAAAAAATCCTATTTCTCTTTTACGAACTCATTCAGTTGCTGGAGCATGTACTTCTCTACCTGTTGGATCACGTCCAGTTTTCCGCGGAACGCAAGAAGGTTTCTCTCATCGCCTTCCATATTGCCAAATTTGATTTTTTCGAGGCGTTCAACCACCTTCACGTCAAATTTGCCCGATATCTCGATGATCAACTTCATCGGCACGCCAGGTGGGATCAGAATATCATAGAGCTGCTCTTCATCTGCCATTGGTACATCGTTTCACGGTGATATTTTATAACCTGTCGGTATGTCTCCGATAAAACCGGGATTATCTGCCTATCTTTACCCGCCTGCTCATGATACACGGGCCGCCGCGTACTCCCCCGATGGGATTTTTCGGTTTGCCGAGGGAGTTCATGCATCGACCCATCAGGGCAGCGCCACGGGCAAGGCCGTCGTCAACGAATACGAGGTGATCGTTCGGATCGTCGAAGAGGTTTCGCGCCGTAATCCCCTCGAGGATATACTCCGGTTTCCTGCCGGAGATTGCGGCCCTTCCCGTGAACCCGATCGAGGAATTCCTCGGGACGAGGTTCTTATCGACCGCGACGTCGATCAGGCGCAGGGCCATCCGTGCGCACACCCGGTCTACGACCTGGTTGAGGGTGGCGAGGTTGTAGTTCTTGTGGATCTCCGCGCCGATAGCGACGAGCTGGTCGAGATCGCTCGAATTCACCCCGCAGTCGCAACCGATCATCGCGATCCCCGACTCGGCGGCGAGCTTTGCATTGACCGGCACCCTCCCGAACCGGTCCCTGTCCGCAGGGACGATCCGGATGTCGATATATCGGTGGCACCGGTCCACGAACCCGTCCACGACCTTCCGGTTCCCCCCGGCGAAGAGGCCTCCGATGACGCTATGCTCGCCGAAGATGTCAAGCGCAGTCCCCGTCCGGGCATCGACCATCCCGGTCCCCCGGACGATGGCGTCCGGAATTGCACCGGCAAGGCCGCAGAAGTTCCCGACGGTCTTTGCAAACGGGTTGGGATCGTCCTTCCCGACGTCGCTCGTGATCCTTCCGTCAAGGGTTGTCCCGAAATCGACCGAGACGCAGGGATTGCGGAAATCCACCGGTGTCCACTTGGCCCCCTCTTTGATCCCGGCCATCGCGAGTTCACCTTCCATCTCGTTTGCTACCATCTCTACACCGGTCGATCCTACCGGGGGGATGACACCGGCAACGGCACCGATGAAGACTACTTTGTCGGCAAAGGAGAATGGCTGAAGTTTCTCGGGCTGATTTGCCTTCGACATCGGGGGTGTCATCTTCCGGGGGGGGACACCGGCCATGAGGCAGCCGTTCGCAAGTGCGATGACAAAGTCCCCCACCTGGTCCGGTGACTCCATCTCAGCAACGACACCCGTGCTCCGCACGACAAAGTCCAGGTCCTTTTCTATGTCAAGGTGTGCCTCTTTGTGGCACCGGATGAGCGTATCCCGGACGAGTTCAGTGACCGACTCCCGCGTCAGCTCGGTGCCGTCAAGGGTAGCGCCGAAGATCTTCTCGCCGGGTTTGGGCTTCCGGATGTCCCTGCTCATACTCACCGTCTTATTGATGACGTATGACATCCCGGTCTCGAGGTTCACGCCGGTCAGGATGCATTTGGTGGTGGTATTCCCCATCTCTACGGATGCCACGATGAAATACGGCTTGTTCCGGTATTCAGGCACCTGCATGCCGGGACCGTGCGTAATCGCCGGCGGGGGAGGACTCTCGACGATATGGGGCTTTGGTCTGATAAACCGCGAAAAAAAACCGGCGCTCATAGTACCGGATTCTCCTCTGTCAATCCTTATACGTTTCGATTTTTCCCGGTATGGGTCGGATGTCAGGGAATACGGAAAGATGCAGCTGGCGTAAAGAAAACCTTCATCTCGCAACAAAGAAAGAACGGTCACTATGCCGGAGGCACTGGAACTCTACCTCACCGGGATGACATTCCAGAAATCCGGGAGACACCGGGAGGCAATCCTCGCGTTCGACCGGGCGATCGCCATCGATCCGTCGTTTACCGGCGTGTGGACCGGAAAGGGGCTTTCGCACGCGTATATTGGCGAATACGATGAGTGCCTCCGCTCATTTGACAGGGCAATCTCGCTGGATGCACAGAATGCCTTCACCTGGTATACCGATGGCCTCGCCCTCCACCTGCTCGGGAGGGATAAGGAGGCCCTCGCTGCCTTCGACGCTGCACTGAAGCTGGAGAGCTCCCATGCCCTCGCATGGTTCGGCAAGGGACTTGCATACCGGGGGCTCGGGGAGAACGAACGGGCTCTTGCAGCGGAGGAAAAAGCACGCAACCTCGCCCCGGGAACTACCGAACCCTTCATCGGCCTTGGGCTGGTGCACATGGCTCTCGGCGAACCCGGAAGGGCACGCGAAATGTTCGATATGGCCCTTTCCCTCGATCCCGATTCTCCTCAGGCCCTTGCAGGACGGGGGTGGTCGGAGATGGGACTCGGTCTGGTTCCTCAGGCCCGGAGCACGTTTGACAGGCTCGTATCAGCCGATCCGGAAAAAGCGGAGGGCTTCCTCGGAAGGTCTGCGGCGAATCTGGAACAGGGGGAGTACATCAGGGCACGGGAGGATGCGGACCGGGCGCTTTCCCTTGTTCCGGATTACGGCGACGCGTGGCTGTTTCGGGGTGTCGCTCTGGGGAGAACCGGCCACCGGAAAGAGGCGCTTGAATCGTTCGACCGTGCGCTCGCCTTCGATCCAGGGCTTGCCGTCGCATGGTACACCGAAGGAAGGTTGTTCCGTTGGGTAAGCAGGAGCGAAGGAACCCTGGGGATGTACCGGCGCGCGAGGCCCATCAATCCCAACGCTGCGGAAGCGTGGAGCAGCAGGGCGTTTGAGCTCGATCGGGGCGGGCAGTTCGAGGTCGCGGTCAGTGCGTATGACGAAGAACTTTCAGCAAACCCGGAACGGGCTCTGCTCTGGTACAACAAGGGGATCTCTCTTGACATGCTGGGAAGGCATGACGAGTCGGTTGTTGCATACGAAAGTGCCGTGGCAATAGACCCGGTTCTTTCGGTTGCACACTACAACCAGGGGATTGCGTATTTCGAAGAAGAACAGTTTATCAACGCGCTTTCGGCCTTCGATAAAGCGCTCTCGGTAAATCCCCGGTCGGCCGTCACCTGGTACAACCGCGGGATCGTGTGCGGGGTACTGGGGAGGAGCGCTGAGGAACTGGAAGCATACGACAAAGCGATTGCCATCAACCCCAATTTTGTGGCAGCGCTCTACAACCGGGGAGTAGTACTTGGCAGCACCGGAAGGTTTGATGATGCACTCGCTTCGTACGCACGCGTCCTTGCTCTCGATCCGGGCCTGAAGAGGGGATGGTTTAACCGGGGGGTCATTGACAGCAGGAACGGCGATTACGAGCAATCGCTGCAGGCCTTCGATACCGTGCTCAGGCTGGATCCCTGTTCCGGCATCGCTTGGTTCAACAGAGCTCTACTCCTCAACACGCTCGGACGGGAAGTCGAGGCAAAGGACTCCTTCGCAAAGACAAGGGAACTTGCCCCGGGGCACGCCATCCAGCGCATGAGTGGCGGAGGGGCGTGGTACAACGGGCAGAAGGTCGACCATGATCCTGTATACGTAAGGGATACGGCCACTTTCAACCGTCGCGATGCCCGTGAATGGGCCCTGAAAGCCCGTTCCCTGCTCCGTGAGAACAGGCCGGAAGAGGCGCTGATGGCGATGGACCGTGCTCTTGAAATCTGGCAGGACGATCACGCCATGCACTACATCCGGGGACTCATCCTTGCCAGGCTCGGGAGATCCGAAGAAGCCCTCCGCGAATTCGAAAGATTCCTCCTTTCAGATCCCGAAAATGCCCCGGCATGGAATAACATCGGTCAAATCCATTTGCGGGAAGAGAACGCCGCGGAGGCGCTCGCGGCGTTTGACCGGGCAGTTACCCTGGATCCCTACTATGCGCACGCCTGGAACAACCGGGGAATCGCCCTGATGAAACTCAAACGGTTTCCGAAAGCCCTGGCCTCGTTCGATCGTTCCCTTGCGATCGATCCCTCGGATACACTGGCTGCGAAAAACCGGAGGGCCGCAGAACAGAATCTCGCCGCACCGGATGCTGCCGGCGAAAAGAAAAGTCACGACAGCGTTCTCTCCTGAATAATTCATCACCCGTAGGAGGCGGAAACCGGCCCGCCTCTGTAATACACCTGAGAAAAATGAAAAATTCAGGAGACTAACGGTTCTTTTTCCGTCGCAGCTGCCGGACCATCCTCCCCTGGATACCGAAGTACTGGGAGACGCCGACGGCATGGCACTGGTCGATCGTACTGCTATCAAAAGAGACGAGCTCGCCCGAATAGATTGCATCGGGGGAGCTCCTGCCGAGGACCTTCACGCTGCCTTTGAAAAGTTCGAGATCGACTTCCCCGTTGACCCTTTTCTGGGTGGTGTCGATGAATGCACTCAGGGCAGCATACAAAGGTTCATAGACAAGACCCATGTAAGCAAGCTCGGACCACTCATCGTCCACGATCCGCTTGAACTTGAGTTCCTGCCGGGTGAGGACGAGCCCTTCGAGGTCGCGGTGGGCGGCGAGGATGACGGTTGCAGCAGGGTGCTCATAGTTCTCCCGGGCCTTGAGCCCGAGAATCCGGTCTTCGATCATATCGTTGCGGCCGATACCATGTTTTCCCGCAATGGCGTTCAGTTTCTGGATCAATTCGTACCCGCCGATTTTTTTGCCGTTTAAAGCAACCGGCACCCCTTCCCTGAATCTGAGGCTGAGTCTCTGCGGCTTGTCGGGAGTCTTCTCCACCGGGACGGTCCAGAGATAGATCTCCTCCGGCGGATGGTATGCGGGGTCTTCGAGCCTGCCGCCCTCGATGCTCCGGCTCCAGCAGTTCTCGTCCATGCTCCACGGCTTGTCCTTCTTTACCGGCACGGGAATGTTGTGCTGTTTCGCGTACTCGATCTCCCATTCCCGGGTAAGATTGTGCTCGCGGATCGGTGCCACGACCTCCAGGCCGGCCCCCCGGATGACAACATCGAACCTGAGCTGGTCGTTGCCTTTTCCGGTGCAGCCGTGCCCGACGGCAGTCGCCCCCTCCTTCTTTGCAACCCTGACGACCTCTTCCGCGATGAGGGGCCGCGCGAGCGATGTTCCCATCGGGTAACCTTCGTACGAGCCGTTTGCCTTGATCGCCGGGAAGATATGCTCCCGGACAAACTTCTCGCGGGCGTCGATGGTGTAGTGCCGGTCGGCAAGTTTTTTACCTTTCTTTGTCGCGGCGTCGATCTCTTCGTCGCGCTGGCCGACATTCACCGCCACGGTGACTACCCGGTCGTAGTTATACCGCTCTTTTAAGAGCGGGATACAGATCGATGTGTCCAGCCCCCCGGAATATGCAAGTACGATGGTCCCTTTTCCCATGAACATTCTCTCCTTATCCTGTTGCGGGTACTACAGATTTGCCGTAACAGCATATATATCCAAAATATCCGGAGAATCGGAGATACCGTCCCGGGGACTTCATTGAGGAAGAACAGCAAAAAAAGGTGTCCAGGTTTTTCTGAACGGTATCGGTTTTGAAAAATTTACGATGAAGTTACGACGATCTTTCCGGTCAGCTGGGGCTGGAAGGTGGTCGTGTAATCGTAGGATCCGACTTTCGTGAAGGTATACGAGAAGGACTGGCCATACGGTATGCTGGCCATTCCGCCGAACGAGGTCGAAGAGATCCCGTGGGGCTTGAGCGCGTCGTTGTTCTTCCAGACCACCATGGTTCCGACCGGAACAATAACTGTTGCACCCGGCGAGAGGGTCAGATCCTGGGTGAAAGCGATCGTGACCGTGGGCACCGGTGTCGGGGTTGCCGTCGCCGTCGCATTGGGAGTTACGTTCGCCGTCACGTTAGCTGTCGGAACAGCGGTAGGAACCATGGTCGGGACTGTGGTAGCAACAACCGTCGGGACTTCGGTGGGTGTCGGCGTGGCTGCAGGTGTTGCCGGCTGGGATGTGCATCCCGCGAGCAAAATCCCGATAAACAGGATTGCGAGAACAACAAGAAGTTTCTTCATGCATGTTTTTTTGGTTATTTCGGTATATAAGGATATTCTATTATTTTTTCAGAGCCCGGCTCCGTTGTGGAAGAGAGATGGATCTTCGTTGTTGCATCCTAAGGCAAATCGCCGGTTCTCCGGTGGATCTCAATTCAGGTAATGGCTGATGGGCTCAAGGGTCATCTTCTCGCGCTTGATTGCGTCAATGGCAAGGGCTGCGGCCCGCGCTGCCTGGATGGTTGTGATATAGGGGATCCCGAGATCTACTGCCGCCCGCATGATCTGGTAGTGATCCTCGCGTGACTGCCTGCCCTGCGGCGTGTTGATGATGAGCCGGATCTCACCGTGGCGCATCATGTCCAGTACGTTCGGGGAGCCCTCCTGGACCTTCCGGACGAGGTGGGCCTCAACCCCGGCTTCGTACAGGTAATCGACCGTACCTTCGGTGCCGTAGAGTGTCAGCCCGAGGTCCCGGAGCTGGCGGGCGATCGGGATCACCTCGTCCTTCTGGGCGATGTTGACCGAGATGAAGATGTTGCCCTTGAGCGGCAGCTCGTTGTCTGCGGAGATAGACGCTTTGTAGAACGCGAGCCCGAAGTCGTAGTCGATCCCCATCACCTCACCGGTGCTCTTCATCTCGGGCCCGAGCATCGTATCGACGCCGGCGAGCTTGTTGAACGGCAGGAGGACCTCCTTGACAGCGACATGCCCGATCTCCCGTTCCCGGTACCCGAGCTCGCTGAGTTTCCTCCCCACCATCACCTTTGCCGCAAGTTTCGCGACCGGGATACCGGTAGCTTTTGAAACGAAGGGTACGGTCCGGCTGGCCCGCGGGTTCGCTTCAAGCACGTAGACGACGTTGTCCTGAACGGCAAGCTGGAGGTTGACGAGTCCTACGACACCAAGGCCAAGTGCGATCTTCCGCGTATACTCCCGCACGGTAGTGACCACCGTGGGGGAGAGGGACTGGGTGGGAATGACGCAGGCAGAATCCCCGGAATGGATGCCGGCCTGCTCGATGTGTTCCATAATGCCCCCTATCAGGACTTCGGTGCCATCACAGACTGCATCCACGTCGAGCTCGACCGCGTGACCGAGGTATGAATCGATAAGCACCGGGTGCTGGGGGCTTGCCAGCACCTCCTCTTTCTTCATATAGGCCTCGAGATCGTTCGCGTCGTGGACGATCTCCATAGCCCGCCCTCCGAGGACATATGACGGCCTGACAAGGACCGGATAACCGATTTGTCCGGCCCTCTCCCTGGCCTCCTCCTTGGATCGTGCGGACGCATTGGGGGGGCTCGGGATCGTAAGCCGGTCGAGAAGCACGCTGAACCGGTCCCGGTCTTCCGCGATATCCATCGCGTCGGGGCTCGTCCCGAGGATCCTTGTGGGAAGGCCCAACCGCTGGATCTCCTTCTCGATAGGCACCGCGAGGTTGACCGCGTTCTGGCCCCCGAACTGGACCAT
This sequence comes from Methanoregula sp., assembly GCA_035515395.1. GTDB lineage: Archaea > Halobacteriota > Methanomicrobia > Methanomicrobiales > Methanospirillaceae > Methanoregula. The sequence goes on from DATJBJ010000083.1 coordinate 10,942, forward strand.
AACACCGTAGTAGTGGTCTTTCCGGAGGATATTCATGACATCCTCGAGCTGCATCGGCTCGAAGAAGAGGCGGTCGGAGGTATCGAAGTCGGTCGATACGGTCTCCGGGTTGTTATTAACGATGTGGACCTCGACCCCTTCCTCCCGGAGTGCCTGGACGGCGTGGACCGTGCAATAATCGAACTCGATTCCCTGTCCGATGCGTATCGGACCGGAACCGAGGATGAGGACCTTTTGCCGGTCATTCGGGACGATCTCGCAGATGGGTTCCCGGGCCGAATAGAAGTAGGGCGTACTCGCAGGGAACTCCGCTGCGCAGGTGTCCACCATCTTGTAAGACGGCAGGCCGGCAACTGCCTCGATCCCGGTCACCGCCAGACCGGTTATCTTTGCGATCTCCGCATTCGAGAACCCGAATTTCTTTGCCTTTTCGATATCCGCAGCACCGTGGCTTTCTGCAAGGTGCCGTTCGAACCCGACGATGTTCCGGATCTTTTCGAGAAAAAAGGGTGTGATTGAAGTGAGGTTCGTGATCTCTTCAAGGGTGAAGCCCTGCCGGAAGGCATCAAAGAGACAGTGGAACCGCTCGTCGGTGGGCCGGGTCAGGATCATCCGGATCTCGCTCGGGCTCGTGTGGGACCGCACTTCGGTATCGAGCGACCGCTTGGCCTTCATGAAGGCCTCCTCGAGCGTCCGACCGATCGCCATGACCTCACCGGTACTCTTCATAGAAGTCGATAGCGTCCGGTCTGCGCCCTTGAACTTGTCGAACGGCCACCGGGGAACCTTGACCACGATGTAATCGATAGTCGGTTCGAAGGATGCCGGCGTGCACCCGGTGACGGTGTTCGTGATCTCGTCAAGGCGCATCCCGATCGCGATCTTCGCGGCGACCCGGGCTATCGGGTACCCGGTCGCCTTCGAAGCGAGAGCCGATGAACGGGAGACCCGCGGGTTGACTTCGATGACCCGGTAGTCCCCGTCACAGAACGCGAACTGGACATTGCAGCCGCCCTGAACATCGAGTGCCCGGATAATATGGATTGCAGCGCTCCGCATCATCTGGTACTCGTCATCGCGAAGGGTCAGGATGGGGGCGACGACGACACTCTCTCCGGTGTGGATGCCCATCGGGTCAACGTTCTCCATCCCGCAGACGATGATACAGGTGTCGGCTGCATCCCGCATTACCTCGAACTCGATCTCCTTCCAGCCAAGGACGCTTTCTTCGATGAGCACCTGGTGGATACGGGATCGGGAGAGCCCGAGCTCGATGATCCGGACCAGTTCTTCCTTCGTCTTTCCGATACCTCCGCCTGCACCGCCAAGCGTGTACGCGGGCCGGACGACGGCCGGGAGACCGACTTCTTTTATCGCCTCATCGATCTGGCTCAGGGAGTTGATGACTACGCTCTTTGGGACCGGCTCACCGATCGCGTTCATGAGGTCCCGGAACTTCTCACGGTCCTCGCCCTTGTAGATCGCTTCGAGCGGCGTGCCGAGGATCTCAACGTTTTTCAGGGCGCCCATCTCGGCGAGCTCGGCGGTGAGGTTGAGCCCGGTCTGCCCGCCCATGCCGGAGAGGATGCCATCCGGTTTCTCCTTCTCGATGATCTTCGCGATGAAGTCGGCCCGGAGCGGCTCGATATAGACCTTGTCAGCCATCTCGGGATCGGTCATGATCGTCGCCGGGTTCGAGTTGACCAGGACGACGCTCACCCCTTCTTCGCGGAGCGAGCGGCACGCCTGGGAGCCCGAGAAGTCGAACTCCGCGGCCTGCCCGATCTGGATCGGCCCGGAGCCGATGAGGAGGACTTTTCTGATTTCCGGCCGTTTCGGCATCTACGCTATCCTCCTGAAAAGGGCATTGAAGAAATGCGCTTCCGTGTCCCGGGGACCGCCGTGCGCTTCCGGATGGAACTGGACGGTGGTAAGGCAGAGGTCCTTGTTTTCGAATCCTTCCACCGTGCCGTCATTGACATTCGAGTAGGTAACTTCGCACCCCTCGGGCAGGGAAGCCGGGTCCACGCAGAACCCGTGGTTCTGGGTGGTGATGAAGATCCGCCCGTCCCTGTACCGGACCGGCTGGTTCGCGCCGCGGTGGCCGAACTTGAGCTTATAGGTGTCGCCCCCGACCGCGAGAGCTGAGACCTGATTTCCCATGCAGATCCCGAAGACCGGCATCCGGCCGAGGAGATCCCGGATGCACCGGATTGCATCGGTCGCCTGTTTGGGATCGCCCGGACCATTGCTGATGAAGAGGGCGTCCGGCCTGCACGCAAGGATCTCGTCCGCCTTAACGTCGTAAGGGAAGACATAGAGGTCGCCATTCCGGTCAGAGAGACTCTGGAGCATGCTCTTCTTGATGCCGAGGTCTATCACCGCAATCTTCTTGCCGCTCCCGCAGATCCGGTAGGGCTCCTTGCAGGACACCTCGGGAATGGGTGCGATATCGCAGATCGTGGGAGTCCGGCGTGCAAGCTGTACCGCGTGCTCCCCGTCTTCGCTTCCGACGATAAGGGCCGCCCGCATCGTACCGTGCACGCGAAGTTTGATGGTCAGCGCCCGGGTGTCGACACCGGCAATCCCCAGAAGGCGGTTCTCTTCAAAAAAGGAGCGGATAGAAGGGTTTGCGGCGGGTTTCTCGCAGATCTCCCGGGTTACGCACCCCAGGGCGCAGACGCGTCGGTTCTGGAAATTCGGCTCATCGACGCCGTAATCGCCGATGAGGGGGAAGGTGAACATCAGGATCTGGCCGAAGTAGCTCGGGTCGGTGAGCGATTCCATGTACCCGGTCATCTGCGTATTGAATACCAGTTCTCCGGCGCATTCCCCCTCAATGCCGAACCCTTCCCCGACAACAAATTGCCCGTCTTCGAGACCAAGAACCGCCTTCATGATTTCCATAGCTTATGTGCCCGAATAGTTATTAACACTTGAGAATCCGAGCGGTCATCAGACCGCGAGGAGGAGAAGAACGCGGAGGGTTCTTCGACTACCGGTGGTGTATCAGAAGCGCGAGGTTCCCAAGAGCGTATTTATAGTTGGTATCGCTATCTTCCTGCACGGAACCGGTGATCCGATGGGAGTCGAACACATCAACGGCAGGAATGTCGGCAAGGTCATGCTGTATGCGCTCAGCACCTGCGGGTGGTGCAACAAGACCAAGGAGCTGCTCCGCGAGCTTGGGATAGATTTCGATTATATCTATGTCGACCTGCTTGACGATCCCGAACGGGAAGAAACGATTAACACGGTCGAGCGGTGGAACCCGAAGGGTTCGTTTCCTACGCTCGTGATCGGGAACAAAAAGGCGATCGTCGGTTTCCAGGAGAAGGAGATCCGGGAGGCGCTCGAGGGATGAACTTTGTCGGCATTGCGGAGGAGGATGTAGAAAAGGTATACCGGCGCCTGGATACGGAGGCGGCGAAAGGGGGGTATAACCTCAACCCCGACGTGGAATTCACCAAGAACCTTGTCCGGGGGTACATGAAGAACGAGCAGCGCTACGGGTACCCCTCATGCCCCTGCAGGCTCGCCTCCGGAAAGAAGGAGGAAGACCTCGACATTATCTGCCCCTGCGACTACCGGGACCCCGACCTTGCCCAGTTCGGGGCATGCTATTGCGCCCTCTACGTCAGCGATGCGATAAAGTCCGGGCAGCAGAAGACGATTCCCGTCCCCGAACGGAGGCCGCCGCGTTCGGAGCGATCGAAGGCAAAAGCGGTCCGGATCATTTCGGCTGTGGCCGGTCCGGCCCCGGCACTCGCGTTTCCCGTCTGGCGATGCCGGGTGTGCGGATACCTGTGCGCACGCGACGGGCCTCCCGATACCTGCCCGATCTGCTATGCCAGGAAGGACCGGTTCGAGCGGTTCATGTGAAGGGGACGGAACGGAGGTTCTATTCCATTTTCACGGGCATACCGGGGAAGTCCTTCATGGTTTCCCTGAAAACCGTGTATACCCTGCCGGGTGACGGCATTATTGCATAAACTTTCGCCATACCATAGAACCTTGTGCAGTCTATTTTTTACGAAATAACCGGAAACTGCTTATTTCCCAATTCTCAAATAGCGGACAGCCCAATATATCCGGCATGACTCACGTCACCCTCGAGATCGCCGGTTTTTCTTATACTTCCTGCTCGCCCTTTCCCTGTGATGCCACAAGGACCTGCGGCCTCACGGGCTGCCACCCGACCGGGCAACTCGTGAAAGCGTTCGGTTCTCTCAAAACGCTCATCGCGGAGGAATACGGCCCGCAGGTGGATCTCACCCTTACTCTTCTCGACGAGGGAGTACCGGAACACATCAGGGCGATCATCGAGGCCGAGCACCCGCCGATACCCCTTATTCTCGTCAACGGGCGGCTGACCCGTATCGGCCGCATCGCGTACGACCGGATAAAAAAGGAGATCGATGCAGCTCTTGAAATAAAGGGGGCCGATCAGGGCACACGGATGAGGGAGCCGTCCCCCCCGAGGTCATAATAAAATCCATGGGCCTCCACCCGGTTTATCCTCAACCGCTTTCCTGGGAGGGGGTACGCGTGGATGTGTTCGATCTGGAGTCTCACGTTCCCTTTTTCGATCATCTTGTACCGCTATTCGATCTTGAGGGAGGTATTCGGCGGATCGACTGCTCTGTCAATTCGTTCCTTCGCCTCGCGGTCATTTTTCAACCAGAGCAGGATGCACGAATCAGTGCTCTCCGTATCGAGCGCACGGATCGCGCCGCAGTTCGAGTCCCCGCGGATGACGTCAGAGATTTTCAGGTGGACAACCGCGTATTTGAGTACTGTCGCAAAGTTTCAGTGGCGGATCGGCACGATGTTCCCGATGTTTCGCCGGATGAAGAGCAGGACAGAAAAAAGTATAGGTGACCCTGCGGTCCCCGGTTATAACGATCCCGTGCCCTTCTCGGTCTTTGGCGATGACCGGAATTCCCGGATCAGCAGGTAGAGTACGTCGACAAGAAATCCGAACATGGGGAGGATCGCCAGGATGGCCCAGACGGGTGCGAGCATCTTCTGTTCTTTTGCGTCGCGATAGATGAGGAACGCGACGAGCAGCTGTACTATCCAGACCGCAAAGATCAGGACCGGCCCTGCAAACGAATGGGCATGGTACATAATTGGCATTATATCATATCCGACAGCCCGGTGTATATGTTTTCACGTACTGGCAGACAGCTGATTGGAAGGAGGGGTAGCCCAATTCGGCGTTTTTTTACGTCGGTGGTTGAGTCCCGGAGTACGGGTGGTCTGTATGGTTGCCTCCGGGTTACCGGTCACACCGGTGATCCCAGCTTCCGCCTGCAGCCTTTTTGGGGGTCCTCGGTACCAGCCGCGCGGCAACAGCGGCAAGGATGAAGAAACCGATGGTAACGAGCACGATCGCCCCGCCCGGGGCGAGGTTGTACATGAACGACACCTGCAAGCCGGCAACAACCGAGAATACAGCAACGCCGCATGCGGCGAGCACGGTCTGCCGGAACGGCATCTTCAGTTGAATCATCGCGGATGCAGGGATCACGATCAGGCTCGATACCAGGAGGACACCGACGAGCCGCATGGCAACAACTACGGTCAGGCCCGTCAGAACCGTGAAGACAAGTTCCAGTGCCGGGACGGGAAGACCCGAAACCCGCGCAAACTCCGCGTCGATGGTTATGCCTACCCATTCCTTCCAGAATGCCAGCAATATTCCGACGACCGTGATACCCAGGGCCGCGGCGAGGTAGAGGTCAGTCTGATTAATCCCGAGGATTGTCCCGAAAAGGAAAGACAGGACGTCAACCGCCACGTTCTGCGTGACACTTATCAGGATGATACCGATGGCGAGCCCTGCTGCAAACAGGATCGCGATCGCCGCATCCGATGCGACCCGTAATTTTCCCAGAGCGTGGATACCCAGTGCGCCGACCACCACACCAACGATGGCCGTGTAGATCGGGTATATGCCCGCGAATAACCCGAAGGCGATCCCGCCAAAAGCCACATGGCTCAGCCCGTCTGCGACGAGCGACAGCCTCCGGAGGACGAGGAATACCCCGAGTGCCGAACAGGTTACGGCAACGATGAGCCCCCCGATGAGGGCACGGACTCCGAACTGGTAGGCTAAAAAATCAAAGACCATGGCTGCTCAGGGGCTCCTGCCCGCCTCTATCATCAGGTTCCACAGGCCTTCCGCGTTAAGATTCGCAGCCGGGCCGTCGTAGATCACCTTCTTTTGCAGGAATATGATTCTCTGGACATGCGCTGCCAGATCGGGCAGGTCGTGCAGGATCATAAGAACCGTGATGTGGTGCTCCCTGTTCAGGTGGGTGACAAGCCCGTAGAACTCCTGTTTGCTCTGTGCATCGACGCCATTGGTGGGTTCGTCGAGGGCGATGATATGCGGCCTGCCGACGAGCGCACGGGCGATGAGGGTCCTCTGCTGCTGCCCGCCGGAGAGGTCGGAGAAGAGTTCATGCTGGACGTCGGAGAGACCGGCTTCTGCGATCGCGTTGTCTACCGCCGCCCTGCTGCCAGGGTCCATCCGCCTGAACAATCCTATCTGGCCGAAGGTTCCCATCTCAACTACTTCGCGGGCAGTGATCGGAAACTGTTCCTGCCGGATGACCGGGTTCTGGGGCACGTATCCGATACAGGGCCTGCAGGGGGTCATGCCCTCGCACTCATCGATATGGCAGGTGAAGGAGACCTTTCCACGGTCAGGTCTGAGGAGGCCGACCATGATCTTCATGAGGGTAGATTTCCCCGAACCATTGGGGCCGGCGATCCCCACGAGCTCCTCCTGGCGGACCGTAAGGGAGACATCTTCGAGAACGGCTGCAGCCCCGTACGCAAACCAGACGTTGTCCAGGGTGAGGCAGACCTCCTTGCCGCCCGGCTGCGTCATTGGCACACCATCGCCTTCTTCATCTCCTGCAGGTTCGTCTCCATGATTGCCACGTAATCGGTATCGGCCGGCGCCAGGGGACCTTTCGGGAGTACTTCCATTGTGGTGAACGGATAGACAGGCAGCCCGAGTTCGGCCGAGAGGGATTTGCTTAAATCCTCGGCTTCATCAGGCTCCGCGAGGACGCCCCGGACATTCCTGGCCTTCGCTTCACCAACGATGGCAGCCATCTGCTGCAGGGAAGGCTCGGCATCGGGGCTCATCCCTGATATGGAGATGGGTGTCAGGTTGTACGCAGCTGCGGTATAGTCGAGGAAGGCGTGCGAGCTCAGGAAGGTCCGGGTAGTGCAGTTCGAGAACCCTGCCTCGTAGTCTGCATCCAGCTGCTGCAGCCGTTTTTCAAATACCGCGGCATTGTCCCCGTAGTCAGTCGCGTTTCCCGGATCGGCTTCTGACAGTCGTCGGGCTGCATAGGGCACGTAATACTCTGCGAGCTGCGGCGATAACCAGAAATGCGGGTCCTCTGCAGGGTCCGGGAAGTCTGCGTACCGGTTCTTCATCTGCTGATAGACAGTATCCGGTATGGCATCTGAAAACGTTACCCGCTGTATATCCGGGTTTGACGATGTTGCGAGATCTGCTGCCCATGGTTCGAGAAACGGCCCGTCATAGAAGAAGATCTTCCCGTTTTTGAGTGCTACTGCATCGGCCGGTGTCGGTTCATAGTCATGGGGATCGGCTCCCGGGGGGAGTATCTGGGTGATGGCCGTGTGATTCCCCCCCACGGGCGCTATAAGGAGGGTGAGGGGCCGGAACGATGTGACCACCGCGAGTCCGCCCCCGGAACCAGTTCCGGCAACTGGTGCCGGGCCGGAGACCCCGGCAGATTCTGAGTTCCCGGGGGAATTCGTGCATCCGGCCGCCGCAACAAACACAGCGATTATGGCAAGCGCCATAAGCGTAAGAACCGGCACACCGTGCTCGCGGAATATCCGGTTCACTATCCCCCGCAAAATCTCTTCAGCGCCCATCTCTGCAAATCCGCTTCGCGGGGAGCGTATATAATGGTTGTGAAAAATTTGGAGTTCTCCCAAATCCCGGCCCTGAAAAGAACATCCTGCATGTCGTCCGGGGGACGCGAAAGTGTTCCGGTGGACGGGTATACGCAGGCGGGATCTGCACCCTCCCCCCGCTTCACATACGGAGGCAGCCCTCATCGTGGGTAATATCCCCACATATCCCTCTATTAGGATGGCCCATGGCCCTGCACATCTGATCGATCGTATTCTTCGATACGAAACTCTCGAACTTCGAAACCTCACGGCAGGCATCTTCGCGGGAGAGACCGAAATGGGTCAGGGCAAGGGCAAGGATCCGGTGTCTTTTAACCAGGAATTCGGCCGCTGTTTTCCCTTTTGCTGAAAGGACCACCCCGTGGTACGGGACGTAATCGACAAAACCCTCTTCGGCGAGTTCGACAACGGTCTTGGTAATGGTGGATGGATCTACCCCGAATCCGGCAGCGATGTCGTTCGTCTTCGTGGGACCGGTCTTTCCGTCCAGGAACTTGATATACTCGTTTTTCCGTGGCGAAAGTTCAAGCCTGTCATCAGTACTCATGAAGAAAGTGTCGCCTCTGGAAATCAAAAAATGTTTGCCATCAATCCAAAAATTATTCCGTGATACGTGCCGGCGCTGAATGGCCGCGGGAATGGAATGTACATCCACTGCCGGTTGCGTGTAAAAAAATCTCTAATGGACCCGCAGCCAGATGCCGGCTGCGATGCCGATGACAAATGCGGCTACCATGATGAACATAACGACATACATCCCGGTCGGGCGGCTGTCGCGGTCATGGCGGACACCGGCCGCTACCGGACCGCTGTGCCGGGCGACTTCGCGCTCGGCCTTAAGGGAGCGCCAGAGCAGGCCGGCGATGGCGAGAAAGAAGGCGAGGATGATCAACTGGGCAATTGCTGAAACGGCGGCCGAACTGCCTTCCACACTCCGGATCCCGCCGAGGAGGAGCCCGAGCATGAAGGAGGCCAGGGTGAAATAGAACCCCGCATATTCCTTCGGGAAAACCATTTCCTGCAGCTTCCGGTTCTGCTCGTCTGCCTCATCCGGCATCTCCAGCCGCTGGTATACGATCGCGAGGAGAGCACGGGCATAGGTATCGTACGGGTTCAGGGCGATGGCGCGTTCCAGCACTTCTGCGGCCTCGGTGTACCTGCCGAGGTGGTCATACGCCACGCCCATCGAGACCCAGATATCAGCGCGGTCGGTGCAGATCGCTGCCGCACTCTTCGAACAGGCGAGTGCCTCTTCAAACCGGCCGAGGTTCACGAGCGCTACAGCTTTTCGGTTCAGGATGACCGGATCCCGGGGACTGATGAGGAGGACCCGGTCGTAGTACTCCAGCGCCTCGCGGATCTTGCCTGTATCCGGACCCGAGAGATCCGGATCGCGCCGGGGAGGCAGAGGTTCGGGCATGAAATTTCGGACAAGTATGGTTCACCTTCACCCGTATTAAAAGCGCCACCATCCCGCCCGTGGCCGCCGGCAGAGATCAGAGGTTCACGTTCAGCACCACGCGGATGGCAAGGCCGATGGCAAACGAGACTCCGGCAATCCCAAGGCTGATCGCCGCCATCTCGGAGAATCTCTGCCAGAACGGGAGATCTTTTGCCACCGCGATGTAGAACGTAAAGAGGAAGATGATGACAACTGCCGCGATCAGGGTAACGATGAGAGACATCACGGGATTCGCAAGGACAAGGAAGGGAAGGATCAGGAGGGCGACAGTGAAGAGGTATGTCACACCGGTATAGGCGGCAGCCTTGAGCGGCTTGTTCGGCCCGCGCTCTGACCGGAGGGAGAGGTATTCTGAAGCGGCCATCGAAAGTGCGGCGGCAACCCCGGTGATGAGCGCAGCAACGGCGATGACGGGGGGGTTCCGGATGGCAAACGTCAGCCCGGCGAGCATACCGGTGAATTCGACGAGCGCATCGTTCAGGCCGAGGACGACCGCCCCTACATACCGGAGCCGCTCCTCATCGATAAGGGAAACGAGCTCGCGCTCGTGGACTGCTTCGTCGGCAAGGACCTGTTCGGTTCCGGGGACCTGAGCGGTCACGCCCCGGTAAGCCGCCTGCGCCCTCCTTTCACCAGCCTCCATGATCTTCGCCGCGAACGTCACGCCGAAGACTCGTGCGACCAGGCAGTGGAGCCAGATGCGGGTGCGGGAAGGGGCCATATCCCTGCCGGTGAACTGCTTCCAGATCTTATAGTGTTCTAATTCCTCTTCGGCAAGGCGGTAGAGAACCGAGCGGGCGGCCGGATCGTTTTCGGACATCGCGAGCCTTCGGTAGATCTGGCACTCGGTAATCTCTCCCCTCTGGTGCTTTTCGAGCGTCCGGAGGAGTTCGGGATCGGGTACAAAACCGGCCATCCGGCCTCCAGGACCGGATGCGTGTGGTGCACCCGGTCTTAGCCTCCCGGTAGGGAGGGCCGGAACAATTAAGCATTCGGTCTCCCGTCCGGTCCGGCTCCCGGCAGTGCCGTTTCCGAATCCCTCGCCGCCGATTCAGAGAACGGAGGGAATCCCTGATGCCCGGACCTGAAAAATTCAAATTCGTCTGACGGATTATCCTTTGATGATGCAGCCTGGGAATTCGCTCCCTGATCGCAGCGGTATCTGCACGGAACAGGTATTCGATAAGGGCCGGCAGGAAACCCCGGTCAGCTCTCGATGCAAGGGGGCCGCTGCTTTGGGATCAGTAGCGGGACTTCCCGGATCTTCACTTTCGCCCCCCGCCCTCCGCCGGTTCATATGCCGGCACCCACACCGGTATTACCATGGATACCCTGTATACCAGCTGCAGGATCAGCTGCCACCGGTGCGGCCATGAATGGACGTATAGGGGATCGAGGCTTGCAAGCCTCGTCCGGTCCCGAAGACCCGTCAGGGTGCAGTGCCCGCGCTGTCAGTGCCGGGTCGCCATGGAGGCGTCCAATGCTGTCTGAACCATGCTCCCTCGTTGTGGCCGGATGCGTGCCGGGCGTTGACCGGGAAAGGATCCGGAGGATTCGCGAACAGATCCAGCTCGTTTTCGGAAGGGAGAGCCGGTGGACCGACGCCGAGCTGGAGCAGCACTTCACCTTAAGCGATCGCGGGGAGCTGATCATGATCCTGTAACATGGGAGCAGTCGCCTGTGAATCATGGTGCTGCCGGATCTCCCGGCCGGTTCCGGTACAAAACCCCCCTTTACAGGCCTGACTGTTCCCGGTCTGCCGGCAAATCTCCCCGCCGGCGGCAGGAACGGGAAGAAAAATTATCAGCTCTGTCTCCGCCGCAGAACTGCAGCGGAGACCAGGCCTGATCCCGCAAGTAACCACGGGAACCCGGCTGATGCAGGAGTACTGGTTGCCGGGACAGAGGTAAACTGAGGTGAGCTTGCCGTCGGCAGCGCTGTTACGGTTGTCTCAACCGGTGGTGCCGGCGTTGCTGATGGGGCCGCCGTGCCGGAAATCGTCTCCTGTGTTCCCGGTGACGGCGCAAAGCCGTATACATACGATCCGTCGGTAGCAGCGACAAGGGAGCCATCGCCGCTCACTGCCACGGAATTGGACCCTATCTGGTTTGACACCGTATACGACCCAAGATCGTCGCCCTTCCGGTCGAACAGCCTGATCGTCTTGTCGAGGCAGCCCGCAGCGATCACGCTGCCGTTGTCGGAGACCGCAACACTTGCCGGCCAGTACCCGACACTTTTCGTCCACAGGATGTTGTTATTGGCGTCGACGACAATGACCGAACCGTCGTCCCGTCCCAGGACGATGGTGGACCCGTCGCGCGAGTATGCCACCGCTGCGACGTTCCCGCCGGGTATGGTCCGGTCCCACAGGAGTGTGCCGCTCCCGTGATACAGCCGGAGGTGGTTGCCGTACGGGATCACAAACCCCGTTCCGTCACCGGAGATCTCTACGAGATCGGGGCTGATGGTGGTATTGACCCAGAGCGGGACGCAGCTGATGTTGAAACTCCGTAAAGCCGAATCCGTCGTGACGATGAGCTGGTCCTTCGAAGGGGATATCCTGACATGCCGGACGATACCGGTGGAGTTGATGCCCAGCCCCACGCCGGAGTTGTACCACACCTGGATGGTATTGCCCCCGCCTGCCGCGATGATCGTCGCATCGGGGGTGATAGATACGTCCGAGACCATCGTCCCGAGGTACTGATCCCACAGCCGGGTCCCGTCCCTTGAGAAGAGCCGGAGATTCGTCCCCTGCGATGCGGCGATGTAACTCCCGTCCCGGCTGAGGGCGACTGTATTCCCGGACCATGCCGACCACAGTTTTTCCCCGGAAGGAGTAAGGGCCATGAGCTGGCCTCCGCCGGCCAGGACAAGGGAGCCGTCGTCCGGGATCGCGACGGTTGAAAGGGTCACTCCCGAAGCAGCCTTCACCTGCCACAGGGGGACAGCAGCAGCCGAAGCAGGCACCATTATGGCAGAGGCTCCGAGCGGGACGAGGAGAAAGAACACGATCCAGTGTTTATCCATGGTTTCACTGGCTTTTTATGGTGCCCGTAAGCACGATAAAGACTTCTGGCCTGTCTTTCTGCCGGATAAGACCGGCGTCCTGCATCAGGATGCCCGTATAAGGACGCAGGGAGACCGATCGGTAACACCATGACAGTTGTTTTTCGGCAAGCAGGTGAAAGTGCCCGGCAAAGGGCTCCGAAGAAAAAGATAAGACGGCAAGGCCCGCACCGGGCTGCTTCCCCAAGATCCGTGTCAGGCGCCTGCCGCGGCCTCCTGCCTTACACCCCGGGTGGTGATGAAGAGGAGGACCGTTCCCCCCGCCGCGATAGCCGCGGCTACCATGAAGCCTGCGCTGTACCCGACAAACGTCCAGATGAACCCGATCATGACGCTCGAGACGAGGTCGCCGACGCCGTTCATGGTCGCGAGGGCGCCGAAGCCGAGCGCCCGGGACTCTTCGTCCACCATCTCGCCGGCGAGGGCCCCTTCGAGTGTGTCTTCGGCCGCGATGAACAGCCCGCACATCCCGAAGAGGATCGCATACGGAAGGATACCGGAGGGTGCAAGGATGAAGCCGATGAAGGTTGCGGCCGCGACCGCGTACCCGATGACAAGCATCGGCCTCCGGCCGACCCGGTCACCGAGTGACCCGAAGGGGTACGATGCAGCAGCATAGACGATATTCCGGACCAGGTACAGCCCGGCGCCGGCAGCGGTCGCGACCGTAAACCCGAGCGACGGGGTGAGGCTGACGATGGCAAAGGCGATGAGCAGGGTCTGGGAGAAGTCGGCGATCCCAAAGACGAGGACGGCGCCGAGGAAGGCCTTGAACCGGGAAGGCAAGCCCGACAGCGATGCGGCGAGCGGCCGCGGGTGCTGGCGGGGGGCCGGGTTCTTCTCGCGCAGGAAGAGCCAGACGACGATGAGGCCGATAAACCCCGGTATCACCGTGAGCCAGAAGATTTCCCGGATCGCGACCGAGGAGACCAGCACAAGCGCGAGGGCCGGGCCGGCGATCGCCCCGAGGGTATCCCCTGCCCGGTGGAACCCGAAGGCCTTGCCGAGGTCTTTCTTCTCGACCGAGTTTGCCATGATCGCGTCACGGGACGGGCTGCGGATCCCCCTGCCAATCCACCCGAGGAGCCTCCCGCCGAGCACCATGAACCAGGACGATGCGACCGCGATAAAGGCCGGGAAGACAGCGGTCGCAACGGAGCCTGCGAGTGCGAATTCCCGGCGCTTTCCGAGCTGGTCGGCAAAGTAGCCCGAGAAGAGCTTGACGAAACTGGATGCGCCATCGCTCAGTCCCTCGATGATGCCGAGGGCAAAGACCGGGGCGCCCAGGATGATGAGGAACGAGGGGAGGAGGACGGTGACGGACTCGTACCCGAGGTCGCCGAAGAAACTCGCGATCCCGGCGCCGAGTACCGTCCTGTTCAGCCAGGGTGGCCACTGCATGCGGTACCGGTATCGCGGGAGACCCAGATAAAAACAAAGGTTTTTGCTCCGGCTTATTGTTCCGGGACACCGGTATCCGCATACAGGCACGTCCGGTGCGGCTCCCGGGACTGGCGGGATCGGAGCGGAGGCCCGTCAGGACGAGGGGACCGCTTTCCTGCGCCCGGGAATCTCGTTGACCGTGCCGGTGATCCGGAGAGGGCGGTTGTTCGCGTCCAGCTCGATCATCTTCCCGCGGATGGACACCCACTTCCAGGTGCCGTCGGCACACCTCGCCCGGAACTCCGTCTCGAAGAGGGGTGCCGTCCCCCGGAAATGCTTCCGGAAGGCGACGAAGATCCCGGGCATGTCGAGGGGGTGGACGAGCTGGATGCCCCGGTAGAGCGTAATGGTAGAACCTTCCACGGAATACCCCAGCACCCGGTTCATCCACTCGCTGAGATCGTAGATCGTCTGGTCGACCAGGTTGACATCCCAGATCCCGATGTCCCCGGCCTTCATCGCGAGCTTGAGCCGCTCCTCGCTCTCGTGGAGGGCCTGCGCCACCTTCTTCCGCCGGGTCAGGTCGATGATGACCCCGCGGAGGCCTACGGTCTCTTTCGTCTCGGGGTCCGTGATCTTCCCGCCGTAGATGAGGGCGGGGAATGTGCTCCCGTCCTGCCGCTGGAGCAGGTACTCCTGCCCGCCGCCGCTCGATTCGGCCATTGCCTTCCGGATGTCCCGGGCTGCCCGCTCCCTGTCCTCCGGGAAGATGTAATCGAAGATGCAGATCTTCTTTACGCGTTCTTCCTCCGGGATGCCGAACCATTCGAAGGCAACGGTATTTGCAAACGTGAGGGTGCCGACAAGGTCCATCTCGTAGATGGCCACGGGGATCAGGTTGGCAAACCCGAGGCTCATCTCCCGGGACACGCCGAGATCGTGCTGGATCCGGTGAAAATCCGAGACATCCCGAAAGCTCTGGATGGCACCGGTCACGTTCCCGCGGGAATCGTAGAGTATGCTCGCCGATACCGAGACATAAGCGCCCCTTCCCCCGTACAACGACGGGAGGAACCCCTCCCCTTTCAGGCTCTTCCCGTTCCGCTCGAAACCGGGGCCTTCCGCGGAACCGTTCATCGCCGGGTCGCGGAGGAGATTGTCCATCAGGATCGGCCTTGCCTCGCCGTAAAACGGGACCGCGTACTCGTAATTACCCCTCCCTATCATGGAGTCGCGGGCGATACCGGTCATCAGCTCGATCGCCCGGTTCCACGCGATCACCCGGCCGCTGTTATCGATGACACAGGTCGCATCGGGAAGGAAATTGATGATGTCGATGAGCTGCTGCTGGGACTTTTTCAGGGCCTCTTCGATCTGTCGCCGTTCGATTGCCCGCTGGAGCTTGTGCTTCAGTTCCGCGATCATCCCGGGGAGATCCGGCCCTTTCTGGATGTAGTAATCGACCCCGTTGTCCAGCGCGTCGATGACGATCTCCTCGCGGCCCTTCCCGGTGAAGAGGAGGAAGGGGATATCGCCGTACTGACGGCGGACGGCTTTCAGGAATTCAATGCCGTCCATGCCAGGCATCTGGTAATCCGAGAGGATCGCGTCGTAGTTCCGGCAGCCTATCCGGCCAATGGCCTCTTCAGCGGACTGGATGGTATCGACCGAGAATTCGCCGTCCTTCTCGAGGTAGATCCGGTTGAGATCGAGCAGGTTCAGATCATCGTCGACGTACAGAATAGAATGCATAAAAAAGTTCCCGCCCCGCTGCCAGCCTGTCCGATCGTCCTGCACTCATACCGGACCAAAGTTCAGGTGATATATTACAGGATAAATACCATATATGCGTTTTGATTTAATTCCGGTGTTTTTGTTATTGGCTCAAGAATTTCCAATCATATTCGCAGAACAATATCTTTTTCCCAGCTTCGAATTTAGAAAGGTATATATTTGAAATACAAAATTTGATGGCCCGGGTTAATCGCAACCGGTTACAACAGCACGGCGATCGGGTGTGGGAACAGCCTGTCCGGGTATAAAACGGGAAAAACGGAGCCGGGAACCGGGTGCGTGGACCGGATTCGGGGCCGGCCTGCCGGTTGATGGTTACCGCCTGCTTCGTTCCTCTGTCCTATTTCTTCGGATACCTCTGGCCGATCGAGAACGCCTTTCCCGCAGACTTCCCGATCTGCCAGTAGGCCATCTGGGCGTACACCAGCGGATCGATCTTTGCGACATCCGGTTTCCCGTCGGTCGTGCAGGTCTTGTCCGCGTGGATCTCCACGACTTCCCCGATGTAGAGGACGTGGCTGCCGCAGTCCACTGCCCTGAAGACCTGGCATTCGATGTTGACCGGGCACTCCACCGCCATGGGCGCGTTTTTGAGTTTGCCGTAGAACGACCGGAAGACCTTCGACTTGTCCGCCTGCGACCCGGATACGAGGCCGCAGTGGTCCGTTTCGACTGCCTGCCCGGCGGACGGTACGTTGAGGCTGAACATCTTGTTCTCTTCAATTCCCTGCGCCGTGTACCGGGCATGGTTGACGGCCACGCACACCATCGGCGGCGCCATGCAGGCAACGGTGGCCCATGCCGCGGTCATGTAGTTCGGTTTTCCTTTCACGCTCGCGCCCACGAGAACGGCAGGCATCACGCTCATCCACGGCATCGCGCCGACGGTTACCTTCTCCATAGTTATCCGGCACTTGGTTGGCAGCACCGGATATTATACTGAACGGTCGGCCGGACCGGTGAGGCTTCCGGAAATTCCCGGAGATTCTCCGGGGCATGGCGATACATTTCACATCATTTAATAACCGGTACTGTAAATTTTCTGCCGGTGGGATATTCTATGGCAACAACACCGTACATGATCAAAAGTTTTGGCATTGTGAGCGTCGCGAAGTTCTTCGCCATCTTCGGGCTGGTCTGGGGATTCTTTGCCGGTCTCATCCTCGCCCTCGGCCTTGGCGGGATAGGGTCCGCGATGGGGGCGCACGCGCTCGGGATCGGGGCGGGGCTCGTCGGGTTCGTCATCATGATCATTCTCGGCGGGGTCTTCGGGTTCATCGGCGGGGCCATCGTCGCGATCGTGTACAATATCGTGCTCGGGGCGATAGGAGGAGTCGAGATGGATCTTGAGGCGAAGCAGTAGGAAACTTTTTTTTAGGAAATTACCCGCAGGTTCCACCTGCGGTGGCGCCGGTGGTGCGCCGTGATGCCGGGATTGTGCGGGAAATGTAACGGACGACCGGTGCGATCCAGCTCCGTAACGCAGCCGCTTCCTTCAACCCCGTTGATGCGGGCTTACTCCTGCGTCTTTTTTTCGTGTGCCTCCGCCCTCCGGCGGCTGATCAATGACAGGACCCTGGCAGCCACGGGGACGATCATGTAGGCGTAGAACGAATTCGAAGGCGTGAAAAATGAGATAGCAATCGCGGTGCAGGCGGAAACAATGATATTGAACCCCCCGAGCGTGACTTCCCGCTCCTGCAATGCCGGAGGCAGGGTCCCGTCGAGGACCGGGTGCCGGAGGAGGTACTGCCACTGGACGAAGAAGAGGAGACCGAGGAAGAGCAGGTTCGCATGAAAGAAGACGGTTGCGATCTGGACATGCGAATAGTCTCCGGACAGGTTGGTGGTGAACGGCACCAGCACCACGAAGACGAGGATGAGCAGGTTGATCCAGAGCAGGGGCCGGTCGACAACGCGGAGGTAATGGAAATGCTTGTGATGACCGACCCAGAAGCTGGCCAGGACGAAGAAGGCGATCAGGAAACTGAGGAACTGCGGGGCCATCGACGCAAGGTACGGCGGCAGCTCGGCTGCTGCCTCGGTCTTCGGGATCGTGGGGACGGTGAGGCTGATGACGAGAAGGGTCATCGCGAAGGCGAACACCGCGTCTACGAGCGCCTCGAGCCGGCTCTTGGAGATGTAACTCTCCTCCCCCAATGCCTCTCCGTCCATGATGAAAGGTACTACGAGCAGGATGTACGTAAACCTTTGGAGATTTTTCCTCCCTGCCCTGCATCAGAATTCACGACGATCGGGTGTTGGTTCACCGGATCGCTCGTCCGGATCGGATCCGGGATCTGGTTTGGTACCTGCACGAAAGATTACTGAGCTGCATCATCCCCCCGGCTTCAGTGAATCAAGCGGCCACGCAAAACCCGCCGATCCGGACAAGCCGGAGATCGACTCCGGAAAATCCGGTGCGGTACAAAATCTTCACGCCGGAGAAATAGATCTTGTGTAAGTTGTACACCCAACTGTTGGATAATTATCCAACGGTTGGCACGCTGACTAACCACCCTCCAGCTGCGTCTGAAAAGATGCCGGCACCGCGTCCTCCCTCCTGACTATTTTTTCAGCCGGCCCGGACGATCGGATGGTGGTTTGTTTCGGGTGTGTTTCCGGGCCGGAATTTTTCGGGATCATTGTGATCGATCTGCATCACTGCCGGGTTTGATCTTTGTGAACGCGGTGCATCTGGTGAGCTGATTTGCACCGTTTTTTATATGAAGGGCTTGGCATGATGGCTGAACAACCGTATGGTCGATGGTTCTTCTTTCAGTTCACAATTTGGGAAAACGATAACCTACGCGCAAAACGACCTGAAGGTATGTCTTCCCGGATCGGTCCTTATGTGCGGCGAAGGCACACGAAAAGAGAGCCATGAGGCTCTCTTCGCATAGGCGACGACTTGAAATGGTATATAAAATTCTCTAAAAAAAAGTATCGCTTTCTAAAAGTCGGTCATGACCCTGAACTGGTCGATCTCTTCCCGGTTCAGCTGCTCCAGGAACTCGTCAGCCGCGTGCCCGACATCCTTCGATGCGGTGATGGCACGACCGACCACGAGAATATCCGCGCCCGCCTTCAGGGCATCCTTGACGACATTGGTGCGGATACCGCCGGCCGTTGCGACGAGCAGTTTCCCGCCGGCCGCCTTCTTGATCGCCGGGATGTCGCCCCATGCGTGGGCCGAGTCCTCGACATCGATCGCACGGTGGAGTTCCACGATGTCGGGCTTGACTTTCAAGGACGAGACGACCTTCGCCGGGCTCTGGACGTTGAGCATGTCGATGATGGAGTAGATGCCCACCTTGCGGGCCTCGGTGATCGCTTTCTCCATCGTGGAGACGGGGGCGAGGCCGGAGATGACGACCGCGTCGGCGGTCGCGTCTGCCGCCATCCGGGCTTCGAGGTTGCCGGTATCGAGGATCTTGAGGTCGGCGATGATGAAGGCGTTGGGCTTGTACTTCCGGATCTCGGATATGACCGAAAGGCCGAACTTCTTCACGAGCGGGGTGCCGGCCTCGATGATGAGGTGGTCGTTCTCCGGGAGTTCCTTGAGAACCTGGGCGACACGGTTCATGTCCACGAGATCGAGGGCGACCTGAAGGTACGGCGGGTCCCAGAGGCGCTGGACCTTGAAGCCCATGATGGCGTGGGCGGCACGGTCCTTCTCGTAGATGAGGGTCTTCCTGTCCGGGAACGCCCCCATCGCCCGGGTGATGGCGAGCTTCGTGGCGCCATAGTTGTACCGGTACAACCGGTTGTAGTCCTTTGCGGCAGGGTGGACGAAGGCCGATGCGAGGATGACGAGGCCCTCGATGTCGGATTCGCCGAATGCACCTTCTTCGACGCTGTCGGCGACCGCCTTTGCGACTGCGGCCTGGACGGGGCCGAACATCTCGTTCACCTGCGGCATGGTCTTTAAGGTCACCTTCGGGATGACGAGCGTGACCGGCTTGGTCAGCAGGTTCGGGCGGACTACCGCGAGGAGCGGCGTGTGCCCGGCCGAGAGCTGCGAGACCGCGTTTGCGAACGCCGTTCCCACCGGCCCTTCCTTATCCCCTACGAGGAGATCGATGTGCGCCAGTTCTGCGCCATCGCCAACGAGTGCTTCTCCGACTAAATACATGGAACTCTCCGTTATCGTTGCTATTATAGAACCGTTAGCTATGATAAAGTTGCGAAACGAAAATGACGCCCTGAACGGTTGGCGGGAACCGGGGTAATGGCAGGTGACAGGCCCTCCGCAGGGTGACAGGAGTTGTCTTTAAAAAATCCCTGGCTTTGGCGGTGGTTCATCACCTGAGGGTTTGTCCGGATGAACCGCTCCGGCGGCAACGTTTAATTAAGACCGCGTGAATCCGAGTACCGGGACACGCCCTGCCCCACGGCAGCCGGTGCGGGAGCCGAAGAAGATGACGCCCGGAAATAGCGGCTGCCCGTCCGTTTAAAACTACGTCATACCCTCTTTGTCCTGCTCCGAAAACACTTCTTTTGCCGCAGCAAGGCCGTTCAGTGCAGCGGGGAAGCCGGCATAGACGCCCATCATCATGATCGTTTCGACGACCTCCTTCCGGGTGATCCCGACGTTGAGCGCGGCGCGGATGTGCACCCGGAGCTGCGGCCCGGCGGTGCCGAGTGCGGTCAGCGCCGATACGACTGCGATCTCCCGGGACCGGAGGTCGAGGCCTGACCGGCTGTAGATATCCCCGAACGCAAATTCGATGACATAGTCCCCGAACTCCGGGGCGATATCCTTCAGGCTCGCGAGGACCTTTTCCCCCGCCTCCCCGTCGACTTCCTTCAGCTTGTCCCAGCCGCGCTGGTAGCGTTCGCTCTTCATAGTACCTTCATCCGGACCGGTATACAAAAAGCCCTTCGGCCGGCCCGCCAGTCGGTTCAGACCAGCAGGCTGCCCGAGTATACGTGCACCGTGTGCCCGCCGAGGATTACCCGGTCTCCCCCGAGCGTGACCCTGACAGTCCCTCCCCGTGCCGAGCACTGGAACCCCGAGAGTATGGTCTTGTCCAGCTTCTCCCCCCAGTACGGCCCGAGACAGCAGTGTGCCGAGCCGGTGACCGGGTCTTCCGGGACGCCGACAGAAGGCGCGAAGAACCGTGAGACGAAGTCGAAATTCGGGAGATCGGAGGCGGCGGTGACGATGATCCCGCGGGCCGGGATGGCTGAGAGTGCTTCCATGTCTGGTTCGAGACCGCACACGTCGGCAGCCGACTGCAGCTCCACCAGGAGGTCGAACCGGTTCCGGCCGGTAAAGACCGGCTCGGCCCCCAGCGCTTTGCCAAGGCCCGGGAGCGATACGGAACCGGTGACGGGCTCCGCGGGGAAATCGAGAGTCGTCAAGTCCCCCTCCTTCCGTGCGGTCAGGGTCCCGGACCGGGTCCTGAAAGCGATGGCATCGTCCGGCTTCTCGCGGCCGGTCGTCCACAGCACGCATGCGGCGGCGAGCGTCGCGTGTCCGCAGAGTTCGATCTCCTTACGCGGCGTAAACCAGCGCAGGTTCCAGCCCCCGTCGGCAGTATGGAGAAACGCCGTCTCCGAGAGGTTCATCTCGCCGGCAAGCTGCTGCATCCACCCGGGATCGGCGGGCCCTTCCAGGACGCAGACCGCGGCGGGGTTCCCGCGGAACGGGGCACGGGTGAACGCATCGACCAGGTGCAGCTCGGTGCTCATGAAAGGGAAATAGTGTGCAGGGTCATAAGAATCTGGCGGCAGGAACCGGTCCCGGAACCTGAAAGCCGGGGGATATTCTCAATGAGGAACGCACGGAAGCGTACGGTCCGGGTGAATTCAGAAAATGTGGGGTTGGTGAGATTTGAACTCACGATCGACGGGTCTCTCCGACATGCATCAGTGCTCCAACGGGTCATCATCCACTAACCCGAAACTCAAGGATTGGAGTTTCTCGACGACCTCACCGGCTGATGCCAGAAAGGTCATGTCAGCAGACCCATTGTTCATCATCTGCGAAGCACGAGAACGCAAAGACCGCTGGAGCCCGTCGCCATACCGGGCTAGGCCACAACCCCGTGCTGCCCGCAAAGGTTTCTCCTTTGCCGACCCACTAAAATCGCAGTGTACAAACTTAAGAGTTTTGATAACGGGCGGCACACCGGGCATGGGTGGAGGACCCCCTGAAATCCTGGAGCGCCGGCCGCGAATCGCCATGCGTTACGGGAATCCGGGCGAAGGTGGCACCCCGTGTCCTTCACCACGAACGGCCCGTACCGCACCACTGCCCGGAATAAAATCATCACCAATATATTGTCCGGTGCCTTATCTTTACACGATGGTCGAGGGCAGTTATACATGCGGAACGTCGGCAGTACCCCTCCTGGGGATGACGATAGGGGAGATGGTCGACAGCATCGCGTCGAAATACCCGGAGAGCGAGGCGATCGTATCGGTCCACCAGAATGTCAGGCTTACGTACCGGCAGTTTCTTGAAGAAGTGAACCGGGTCGCCCGGGCCCTCATGGGTCTCGGTGTCGATAAAGGGGACCGGGTCGGTATCTGGGCGATGAACCATGCCGAATGGGTGATCTTCCAGTTCGCGACCTCCAAGATCGGTGCGATTATGGTGAACATCAACCCGGCGTACCGCACCTACGAGCTCGAGTACGTGCTCAAGCAGTCCGAGATCTCGACCCTGCTCGTCCAGGGCCGGTTCAAGACCTCGGACTACGTTGGGATGTTCTACGAGGCCTGCCCCGAGGCCTACGAGTCGAAGCCCGGGAAGGTTTCGAGCGAGAAGTTCCCGTTCCTAAAAAATGTGATCTTCATGGGCGACATCCCCTACAACGGGATGTATACGTGGGATGATTTCCTGAAGAAAGCCGAAGAGATCACGATGGACGAGCTTATCGAGCGGGGCGAAGGGCTCTCGTTCGATGACCCGATCAATATCCAGTACACGAGCGGCACAACCGGGTTCCCGAAGGGGGTGGTCCTGACCCACCACAGCGTCCTCAACAACGGGTTCATCATCGGTGAGGGTATGGGATTTACGGAAAAGGACCGGCTCTGCATCCCCGTCCCTTTCTACCACTGCTTCGGCATGGTCCTTTCCAACCTCGCCTGCGTCACCCACGGTACGGCGATGGTGCTGCCCTCCCCGGCCTTCGATGCCGAGGAGGTCCTCAAGACTGTCGAGAAGGAACACTGCACGGCACTCCACGGCGTCCCGACCATGTTCATTGCCGAGCTCACCCACCCGAACTTCCCGAAGTACGATCTGCGGTCACTGCGGACCGGCATCATGGCGGGCTCCCCCTGCCCGATCGACGTGATGAGGCAGGTCAACACGCAGATGAACATGAGCGAGATCGTGATCGTGTACGGCCAGACCGAGACGGCCCCCGGCGTCACTATGACCACGACAAAGGACCCGCTCGAGCGCCGGGTGACGACGGTCGGCAGGGCATTCCCGCACACGGAGCTGAAGATCGTAGACGCGAAAAGCGGGAAGATCGTTCCGTTCGGCGAGATCGGCGAGATCTGCGCCCGCGGCTACTGTGTCATGAAGTGCTATTACAACAACCCCTCGGCCACCCATGCCACCCTCGACAAAGATCACTGGAACCATACCGGGGACCTGGGCACCATGGACGAGGAGGGGTACTTCAAGATCGTTGGCAGGCTCAAGGACATGGTGATCCGCGGGGGGGAGAACATCTACCCGCGGGAGATAGAGGAGTACCTCCACCACAACGAGAAGATCTTCGATGTCTACGTGGTTGGCGTCCCGGATATCAAGTACGGCGAGGAGCTCTGCGCCTGGGTCAAGCTGAAACCGGGCCAGACCATGACCGAACAGGAAGTGAAAGACTTCTGCAAGGGAAAGATCGCCCATTACAAGATCCCGCGGTATGTCATGTTCGTGGATGACTTCCCGATCACGATCTCCGGCAAGATCCAGAAGTTCAGGATGCGGGACGAGTCGATCAAAGTTCTCGGACTCGAAGAGGCATCCAAAGTCGAGACCGCATAAATTCCCTGCATTTCTTTTCCTGTTCCGTAACGGTGCGGGAAAGCGGCGTGCTGTTCCCGCCGGATAACCGGTACGACGCCGCAAAAATACGTGACCCGGGACAGCATTGCCCCCGGCCCCAGGGGGAACTGCCACCGGCAGGTTCCGGCAGGGAAATCCGTTGCCGCAGCAGCGGACAAATCCTTCCGCTGGTCAGGGTGGAATGATCCTTCCTGCCAAATACAACAGGTTAATGACCCGGCATCACGATCATAACTATGCATGCAGGTCGAACGGTTCACCGCTGATTCCGCGGCAGAGCTCGGGAGCAGGCTCCGCGACCTGAAAAAACGCTTTTCCCCGACGCTTGCCATCGTTTTCTCCTCGCCGTTCCTGGACATTGCGGAGTGTGCCGAGGCCGTTAAGGAATGCGGCTGCCCGGTATTCGGGTCATCGACTGACGGGGAGATCCTCCCGGGCACGGGCGGCACACCGATCTTCGAACAGTCGGCCGTCTGCTGCCTCCTCGATCCCGACCCTTCGGCCTTCGCGGTCCGCCTCTTCCCGCGGGGAGAGCTCTCTTCCTTCGAACTTGGCAGGCAGGCCGGAAGCTGGGGGGCGGCCCGGTTCAAGCGTCCGGTTTTTATCATCGCGGTATCCGGCCTGGCCAACGATTCCGAAGCGATTATCCGGGGGATACAGCAGCACGCCCCTCAGGGAGCGACGATCGCGGGCGGTATCGCAGGCGACGACAACGCGTTCGAGAAGACGTTCAGCTTCTCCCACGAAGGGCTGACCGACGATGGCATCGTAGCGATGGTCATGGACAGCGACCGGATCTCCCTTTCCAGTTTCACGACAAGCGGGTGGAAGGGCGTCGGGGTGGAGATGACGGTCACGTCCTCCTCGGGCAACGAGGTCCGGTCGATCGACGGCAGGAAACCGGTCGATCTGGTGGCTGAGTACCTCAATATCCGCAAGGAGGATATCATCGCGACTGCGCTCAGTTTCCCGATGCTCGTCCGGAAACCCGCCGGCAGAGAGGTGCTCAGGACTGCCCTCTCGGCCGATCTCGGTTCCGGTTCCCTGACGTATGCGGGGAGCGTTCCGGAAGGCTCGAAGATCCGGTTCTCCAGTTCGTTCGGTTTCGAGACCGTCGAGGCCACGATCCGCGATCTGGAGGAATATCACGCAAAGAATCCCGGTGCCGACCTGGTAATCCTTTTCGACTGCTGCGCCCGGCACCAGGCCGCGGGCAACCGGATCATCGACGAGATCAGCGCCATTGCCGATCTCTGGAAGGCACCGCTCGTCGGTTTCTTCACGTATGGCGAGATCGGGCACACGCGCGACGGCGCGTGCGATGTATTCAACGAGACGCTCTCGCTCGCGCTTTTAAAATTCACGTGACACCCCATGGACCAGTTTGAGGAGCTCAGGAACCTGATCGCGCCGGCCCTTCCGCACCTCGGAAAACCGGAGGCAGACAAGATCGGGAGGATCCTCCAGCGGCTCGGGAAAATATCCGCGCTTCAGGAAAAGAAGCTCGACCGGGCAATAAAAGATCGCCAGGCCGTGCACTCACTCATGAAGAAGACGTCGGACGACCTCTTCAGGCGGTACCAGACCATCTTCGAGCATGCCGGTAATCCGATGGTCGTTATCGAAAACGATGGGACCATAACACTGGCAAACAGCCATTTCTGCGATATAATCGGCGAGGACCGGCTTGCGGTGGAAAGCAAACGGAATATCTTCGACTATCTCAGCGGTACCTGCTGCGATCCTCTCCTTGCGGGGGCGGGGCTTGAAAACAGTTCGGCTGCCGATCTCCCGGAAACTTCTTCCGGCCGGATCCTCCTCCCCGGTGGCGGGGGAGTTGACGTCCTCATCGGGATGGGTTCGTTTCCGGGAAGTCCCCAGCGGATCATCACCTTCGTGGATATCAGCGACCGGCTCAGGCTGGAGCAGCAGCTGGTGGATACTTCCAACTTCCTCTCCGGCATTCTCAAGGCCTCCCCGGTAGGCTTCCACATGACGGATCCCGAAGGAAAACTCGTATATGTCAACGACACCTGGACCAGGATAACCGGGTACCCGTCGGCCGCGGTCCTGGGAAAATATTACGCCGATACGATCTGTCCCGGTGACATGGATCGGGTCGTGGAAGGGGTGCGGGAGAGCGCGCTCAGAAAGGAGCCTATGACGATCGAGACCCGGATCGTGAAACCGGACGGGACGATCCGCTGGATCTACGGCCACGCGGTGCCGGTGGAGGGTCCGGACGGCCGGCTGAACGGCTGGGTCGGTGCCATCAGCGACATCACCGAGCGGAGGGCGATTGCAGAGGAGCTCCGGAAAAGCGAGACCCGGTTCCGGGAGATGGCCGACCTTCTCCCGCAGGTCATCTTTGAGATGGACGGGAACGGGCGGTTGACCTATGTCAACAGGTTCGGCATGGATTTATTCGGCCTTACCGAGGACCGGCTCCTCAAAGGCACGGACGCATTCTCCCTGATCCTCCCTGCAGACCGGGAACGGGCAGTGCGGCGGCTCCGGTCCACGGTCTCCGGCAGCTCGGGTACGCGCGATATCTATGCCGTGAAGAGGAAGGACGGGAGCAGCATGCTTGCGTACATCCACGCGGCCCCTGTCATGAAAGACGGCGTGCTGCAGGGTTTCCGGGGAAGCGTCATCGACATAACGGAGCTCAAACGCATCGAGTCCGATCTCCGCGAGAGGGAGGAGACATTCAAAGCCCTGACGGAGAACATACCCGACCTCATCTTCTCGGCCGGCGAGGACGGTGTTGTCACGTACGTCTCGCCGCAGGTGCGCCATTACGGGTTTTCCGCAGAGGAGATTATCGGGAAGGAGATATTCGGATTTATCTATCCGGCAGACAGGGACGAAGCCCGCCGGCGGGTCGGAGAGGAACTCCGCACGTCTTCCCGCTCGACCTCGGTGTACCGCATCGCCGACCGGGACGAAGGCATCCACTGGGTCGAGCAGAAGATCACGCTGATCCGCGACGAAGCCGGACACCCCACCATGTTTGGCATACTCCACGATATCACCGAACGGAAAAAGGCGGAGGCAGCGATTGAACTCGCGAACCGGAAACTGAACCTGATGAACAACATCACCCGCCACGATATCCTCAACACCATAACCGGGATCTTCGGCCTCATCGACATGCTCCGGGCTGAAGGGCAGCAGGAGGGGGACGACCAGCTCCTCGCTGAGATCCGGGAACAGGCGAGAGTCATCCAGCGGCAGATCGCCTTCACCAAGGAGTACCAGGAAGTCGGCATCCGGATGCCCCAGTGGCAGAATGTCCGGGCCGTGATCACAAAAGTGCTTCCGAACTTTGAGAAATCCCCGTTCGCCATCTCCGTGCAGATCGGGGACACGGAGGTCTACGCAGATCCGCTCTTCGAGAAGGTGATCTACAACCTCCTCGACAACGCGGTCCGTTACGCGGAAGGCGCAACCCGCCTCACCTTTTCGAGCAGGCGATCCGACAAACTTCTCGTCTTTCTCTGCGAGGATGACGGTGCAGGTGTTCCGGAGGACCAGAAACAGCGCATCTTCGAGCGCGGAATCGGCAGGAATACCGGGATGGGGCTTTTCCTTACCCGCGAGATCCTCGAGATAACGGGAATTTCGATCAACGA
Source organism: Methanoregula sp. (assembly GCA_035515395.1). Classification (GTDB taxonomy): domain Archaea; phylum Halobacteriota; class Methanomicrobia; order Methanomicrobiales; family Methanospirillaceae; genus Methanoregula. Next base: position 38,297 of record DATJBJ010000083.1, read on the forward strand.
GACCGGCATCCCGGGAAAGGGGGCGCGGTTCGAGATCTCCGTGCCGGTCGGCAGTTTCCGGGAATCGGGGCACATTCCCTGATCTCGTCCTGTCGGGAACTCCGGCCGGAATCCTGCGTCCCTGTGCCGGAATACACGTTATTTCCGGCAATACGGTATCGCACCGGTCTTCCGGTGTCCGTTCCGGAAGCGTCGGCTCCGTCCGGCAGTGCTGCCGTCAGTAAAAACCGGGGAGCAATGGCGTTGTTTGAATTATTCCGGTTTCCTGACCCTATTTTTTATATATTTTTACAGGTAATTCTCAATAATGCCAAGGGGTCGCCCGAAAAAACTGAGTAATTATGAACAGATGAAGGCAAAAAAGATCAGGAACGTCCTCTCAGAAAAGAACATCAGCAGGTTTGACCGGATGAATGATTCGAACCTGCTTGATACCATCCATGTGGATTCGGGCGGAAAAATTTTCGTGAGCTTCGATTTTCACGACGGCTGCCTCCAGGGAATCTGCAGGGTGGTCAACGATTTTGCCGCGAAGTGAACCACCGGAAAACCCGTTTTTTTATCCTGCGGTTGCAGGCTGCATCCAGATTTCTTTTTAGGGAATCCTCCAGCGGGACACCGTCCCGGGCAGGATCGCGGGAGGGGTCGTTCAAGGCAGCCGCCGCGCATGATTGCACCGGCGCAGATCTGCCGACGGTGTTTCTGCCAGGATGCTGTTTCCATTACCTTTAATTCGGAGAACGCTCCAAGTATACAGGCATAAGTACATCGAAGTGATACGACGATGAATTTTGGAAATCTTGCAGGATTGGGCGGGGCCGCGGCCAGTTACCTTTCGACCCCGGAAGGACAGGAAGCAGTGAAAAAGTACCTCACATCGCCGGAAGGGATACAGCTCCTCCAGAGCTTTGCAATGACGCCCGACGGTCAGAAAGTGATTTCGGGCATCCTCCCGCAGGTGCTCGGAGGGGCCAACCTCCCCCCCGGTGTCCTCGACATGATCAAGGGTGCTCTTGGAGGCCAGTCCCCGTAGGGGCGGTACTCTCCCATTCTTTTTTTTACAGCGCCTGACGGCCCTTTCTCAACGAAAAAATTGACCTGTACTCCCCTGTACCGGCGAACCGCGTACTCCTGAACGGGGATGGGCGCATTAATACCCAAGTGCTTCCCTGACGATAATGACCGTCGTCCGGTCCGGGTTCCTTTCTCCCGCAAGGATGACGCATTTCCCGATCATGCTCGGGGTCCCGTATGCCCTGAGGGACCGTGCATTTTCCAGCGGATAGGCATATTGGCGGACACGTTCGAGGGCATCGTGGAGGGTAGGGACGATCTTGTTGGCCCCCACGACGATAATGAGCCTGCCGGCCCCGTACGGCCATGCCCCCACCCGGCTGCCGCTTGCATCGCAGGCGACGATCTCTCCGGTTGCGGCCACGGCGTTAGCCGACGAGAGGAAATAGTCCGCGGTGATCGAATGGCGCCTCAGTTCGTTTCGCCTCTTCTCGTCGTCCTCTGCAAATACCCTCTCCCGGATGCTCACCCACCCATGCTCTTCCTCGGCCACATAATTTTCAAAGCCGATTTCAGTGAGCGTAGTCGATGAGCCGCTCATGACCGTCGAACCTTTCGGGATCATCTTCCTGACAAGGGCGAGGGCTTCATCGCCGTTCTCCGCCAGCACGGCCTTCATCGCCCTCCGCTCGATCTCCCTCCTGGTTCTCTCCAGCAGTTCGGGAGAAGGCATCCTGTTCCATCTCTTCTGGTCGACCCCGGCAACTTCGACAAAATGACTGGCGCTGTACTGGGTATCCCGTGCCATGTTAAGCATCAGCTCTGCCGTTACCCCCTGTTGCTATAAAAAAATGCGGGTGCCGCCGCCAGTCCCGGTGCAGCGGCTCTTACCGCAACGAAGCGCCCCGAAACCGGTATGGGGACGGTACATCCGCATCCACCAGGAACGGCCCGATACACAATTGTTAACAATTGTCGCCGGGCGAACCCTGAAATAGGTGGCGCCCCATGTTTAGTTGGAGGATCCGGGCGGGAAAATGCCCGGCAGAGAAGATTATGGAAGAGGTAAAAATTCCCCTGCATTACGTGGAATCGGCGGAAACCCTGAAAAAATACCTGAAGCTCGACGGTTCCCCGGTAGCGATACGGTTTGCCGCGAAAAAAGAGGAGATCCCAGCAGGGATGCCCGAGATCGAGAAGACAATCCGGCACTGCGCGATGATCGGCCTCGCCCGACGGGAAGGGAAGATCTTCTACGCCACCGCTGCAAAGCACGAATGCAACGGCGGCGCGTGGGCGCTCGGCCTGAAAGAGCTGACCGAGACCTTAAAGACCGGCGAATTCTATTACCGGCTCGGGAAGTTCGAGAGCTCCGCCGCCTGCAAGCGGACCATCGGCCGGGTAGTGCACCTCGACCCGGGCGATACGTACGCGACGATGTATGCCCCCCTTGAAAAGGCGCCGTTCACTCCCCAGGTGGTCGTCATCGTCACGAACCCATGGAGCATGCTCAAGCTCGCGCAGAGCACCCTCTTCCGCATGGGAGGGAGGATAGAAGCTGAATTTTCCGGGATCCAGTCTGTCTGCTCCGACGCGTGCGCCCAGACGTACCTTACCGGGAAGGTGAACTTCTCGCTCGGCTGCGACGGGTCGCGGAAATACTCGGGGATCGAGGACTCCGAGCTTGTTATGGGCATCCCGGCGGAGCTCCTTCCCGAGATCGTTGAATCGCTCAGGGTCATCGCCGCAGCGCCGGGCACAAAACCGGGGGCAAAATAATCAAACCCCCGCTCTTTTTGCCGGGTGGTTCCGGATACCGGGTCCCGGCGGGTCTTCCGAACATGTCCCGTGCCAGCGCGCCGTAATGTCGGGGAAAACGACCTGTACCAACGTGCGGGAATTCCTCAAAAATCAAAGGGCACCCGGGACGCAGATCCAGTATCGTGGAAAAATGCTATTTTCGATCCGGGAGGGGCGGGTTTTTCTCAAAAAAAACCGGAAATTCCGACACCCTATACAGTTTTTACCACTCCTTGTATAATTTTTAATACCGGGATGATCCAATCCCTATCAATGGAGAGCACGCCTAAAGACCAGATACTCCGTCCCTGGGTCTTCTTTCTTCTCATCATCCTCACCGCACTCCTGTGGGCTACGTTCCTCATGACCCGGGGCGAGATGCTGGAAGTGAGCGTCGCGCTCGCGATTATCGCCACATTCATGTCCTCGTTTGCCTTCACGTTCACCCATAAACTCCGGCCCTACATTTACCTGAACCTGATCATCTTCGCGGCAGTCCTCTGGGCCACCTTCCTCCTGATCCAGGGTGCCATGATAACCGTGAGCCTCTTCATGTACGCCGTTGCGGGGTGCATCAACATCTTCGCGTTTCTCTGGGTGGAGGAAGAAAGCCCGGTATAAACTCCCGCGGCCTTCCGGGTTTTTTGCTTTTTTTTGTATAATTTTTAATAGGGGGACTCTATAATTTACTAAATTAATGGAGACTTCTGTCGAGAATCCCAAACTCCGCACCTGGATCTTCTTTTACCTCATCATTCTCACCGCGCTTCTCTGGGCTACATTCCTTATGACCCGGGGCGAGATGATCGGTACGAGCGTTGCCCTCTTCATCATCGCCACGTTCATGTCCTCCTTCTCCTTCACCTTTGCCAGGAGAGCACGCTCGTGGATCTACCTGTACCTCATAACCTTTGCTGCCGTACTCTGGGCGGCATTCCTCCTGGTGCAGGGCGTCATGGTAGTCGTCAGCGTATTTCTCATCTCGGTCGCGGCCTGCGTAAACATCTTCTCGTTCATCTGGATCGACGAGGAACAGGAAGAGACGGGGAAGCAGGACCATCCTGCCTGACCGGGAATCAGTTTACCGGGCGCGACGCAGAGGAGAGGAGGCCGCGTACTGCCGTGGCGAAAAGACACCCCGGTTTTCAAAGAGCGTTGCCTATCCATTTTTATGATTCGGGATTCCACGTCACTGGTATGATGCTGGTTACCGCGAGGCTGATCCGCGGATGAACGGCACAGAGGCGCTGTCATGGTGCGGCCGGGTAAAAGAATCGATCCGGGACTGCTCCGGAGAGATCGTCTTCGGGATGTCGGACGGCGTGGTCTCCATCTTCGGCCTTGTGGCCGGCATGGTGGCGGGTGCCCAGTCCGGCAACGTGATCCTCCTCGCCGGCGCAACGGCCGCTATCGCGGCTACGGTATCGATGATGGCTGGCGTATTCCTCGATATCGAGTCCGAGCGTGACTGCGCACGGGTTGAGGAGGAGGAGCGGGCAGCCGAGATCCGGAAGGATCCCGGGGGGGTCGTGGACAAGCTGATGAGCGATCTCTCCGGAACCGGCCTGAGCCGGAAGAGCCTCGACGCCATACGCGATGATCTGAAGGCACACCCCCTTGCGATCCAGAAGTTCGAAGATGCGGTGGCTGGCGAGGAAGAGACCGAAGCGCAGAAGACCCCGCCGTTCATCCATGCCTGCTGGATGGGGATTGCGGACTTCATCGCAGCGATGACCCCGGTCGTCCCGTTCATCTTCCTGCCGCTCGGACAGGCCAGGATCGTCTTCATCTTCGGGACGGCCCTCCTCCTGATCCTCCTCGGGATCGGGAGGGCGAAGCTCGGCGAACGCCCGATCGTGCGGACGGTGCTGGAGACGTTTGCGATCGCAGCTGCCGCGGCCATCGCAGGCGCACTGGTCGGTCTGCTGGTCAGCTGACAGGGACCGGAAGTCGTCAGGCCCCGGTCTTTTTTTCCCGGTAAAATCCGGTGCACACGTGTGCCCGAGGTAACGCCTTAAAACCACGCCCCGGCGCCGCGTGGGGGTTGTTCAGGATGCGTCCTGCACCTCAGGTATCCGTGCCGGCGCCTTCCGCGCCGTTCCGGTGGTTTGTCACCATCTGAAAAGTTTTACCCGAAGATGGGAAATATCTCTATTAAATACCGGCGAGTCGGTTCCGGTATTTTCGTGGAACGACGAACATCCCGGTGGGCCCTGAACACCGGGAAGGAAAAAACGGCGTAACGCACCGTTGCCTCTATCCTCCAAAGCAGGGGGATCCCATTCCCCCCATTCTCTTACCTGCGCCCGCATCCCGCCCTGTAACGTGTCGTTTTTTTAAGAAATGGTGCAGGCGAAACCCGTGCCGGAAAATCAGAAATTCTGCACCCTCCATCGCCGTCATACCGTTGCAGAGCTCGCCCTGGTTTTTTATTCCTGCACGATCGTGCGGGCTCCATCCCCCGGGTCCCGGGAGCGCATCCCGTCCCCCGGACCCGCCCGGCATTTTTACGTCGAAGGAGGATGGCCATCGCCGGATCGACCGGGAAGGTGCATCCGGTCCTTGTTCTGCCTGCAAGCCGGAAAGTTCCCGGGACTCTTTGATTTTAAGGTGTTTTTGCGAACACGGCAAAAATTCTGCCCGGTTCTGACCAGAAAAATTATATGCCGGTAAACGCGATCTTATAAACAGGCATATAAATCAGAGAGGTTTCATCTCTGTTAGAGAGACTGTAATGAATTCCCTTCCGTCAGATCCGGGCGAACAGGTCATCGATATCTTCGTTTTAAGCGGGAGCCCGGAAGGAGCTTCCCGGCTCCGGGCGCCACTGGAGGAGGGCGGGTACCGGGTCACGCTCTTCACCGACAGCACAGAACTCCTCGAATCCCTCCGGTCGGGCATCCCCAACCTCCTCATCTGCGATGCAACGACCGACGATGAGCGCGGGTACGACCTCTGCCGGCAGATAAAAGCCGACGACAACCTCTGGATGATCCCGGTCCTCATTCTCACCCGTACGGCCAGCCTCACCGACCTGCTCCGGGTCCTCGACTGCAACGCCGACAACTTCATCGCGTACTCGTCCGATCCCGCCTTCCTTCACGCCCAGATTGAAGGGATGCTCAGTACGCCTGTCGAGCGCCAGACGCCCGAGATGGTGAAGACGCAGTTCCGGATCCAGCACGACGAAAAGGTGTATCTCGTAACCGCCGACCGCCGGAAACTCCTCGAACTCCTCCTCTCCTCGTTCGAGATTGCGGTCGGTTTCTCCCAGGAGCTTGCGCAGATACGGGACCAGTCAGGACAATTGTCAGCGGATCTGTCAGATCTCCGGAACGCCCTCGCGGAACAGAACCGGAAGATCGGAAGGATGAACGAGACCCTGCAGCAGAAGGAGCAGAGCGAGACGAGGATCGCGCGGTCGCTCGCGGAGCGGGAGGCGGAGCTCGCCGAAAAGACGGCCGAGATCGACCGGCTCATGAAGAGCATGGATGACGACCGGGCGCTCATCGCCTCCGCGGAAGAGCATATCCGCCTGATGCTTGCGGAGAAGGAGGAGATCACCGGTTCGCACCGGGCGATAACGGACTCGCACCAGCAGAAGATCGCCTCGCTGTCAGCTGAGCTTGCGGCGACTACGGTGGCGCTCGACGAAGCGAAGACCGGGCTCGCCGAAAAAACAGCCCGGCTCGCGGAGGCCGAAAAGGGGCTGGACGGCCTTACCCTGGAGAAGGAGGAGGCAGACCGCGCGCTCCTTGCCCTCTCCCGCGAGGCTGACCGCCTCAGGGCGGTGCTTGCGGGCGAGAAGGAGCGGGCAGATACCGGTGAGCGGGAGCTCACTGCTCTCCGGGAGGCAAAGGAGCGCTCGGAAGGGGAGCTCGCAGGGAAGATTGAGGAGCTGACGGCGCAGGCCGGCCGGGACGCCGCAGAGATCGCTTCCCTGAACGCAAAGGCAGGGGAGGAGGCGGCCAGGGCGGATTCGGCTGAGAGAGAACGGGAAGCCGCCCGTGCCGGGCTTGCTGCCGCGGAGGAGAACTACCGTGCGGATGCGGACAGGTGGAAAGAGCATCAGGCCGGGCTGCAGGCGGAACTGGCATCCGTGACCGAGGCACGGGAGAAGGAGGGGCACCTCCGCGAGGCTGCTGAGGCGCGATACGCCGACGCGATCCGCGAGAAGGATGAGCTGCTCAGGCAGGCCGGCGAACAATCCGCCGCCCTCTCCGGCGTCCGCACCGCACTCGCCTCCTCGGAGGAGAAGGCACGGGGGCTCGGGGAAGATCTCGTGGCGTCCCGGTCGGAGCAGAAACGGTACGAGGAGAGCTACCGGAAGGTCACGGCCGAACTGGAGCTTGCGCAGTCCGCCCTCGACGAGGAGAAGGCCCTCCGCGAGGAGAGCGAGGAGAAGCGGTCGGCTGCGGAACGGGAGCTTGCGGGGTTGGAGCAGGCAGCAAAAGAGCTCGAGCAGGAGCTTGGGAATGCCCGTGCAACGGTTGAGGCCGCAGAATCGCGGGTCGAGGCGCTCGAAACGGAGCTGAACGCCGCACACGAGGCTCGATCCGAATCGGCGGAGGAGGCACGGGCGAAGGGTGAGGCCCTTGCCCGGGCTCAGGCGGCCCTGGCAACCGAGCAGGAGCAGCGCCGTTCCGATGCGGAGAACCTCAGGGGAACGGCCCGGTCGATCGAATCTGCGGGCCTCGAACTCCGGAACGCCATCGCCGAGCGCGACCATCTGCGGGATGTGCTTGCGGCAGCTGAAGAGCAGCTGGACGCCTCCCGGAAAGAGAAAGAATTCCTTGCAGCCGGGATACAGGAGATCGTCTCCAAGAGAGACCAGGCAGAGCGGGAGAATTCTGAGAAGATCTCCGCCCTGGAGGAGGATCTTGCCCGCGCCCGGGAGGAGGTGCACGGGCTGGAAGCCAAGCTGGCCGGCGTCAGGGAAGAGAAGGAACTCGAGGAGAACAGGCTCTCTGCGCTGTCCCGCGAGATCCAGCAGGCCCGCACGGCCCTCGCGGACGAATGGGAAGACCACATGAATGCCGACGAGCGGCTCGTGGCTGCCATGGAGAACAATACCCAGCTCCGCCAGGCGGAGGAGAAACTCACCGCGCTCGCAAGCGAACTCGACCAGGCCCGGGCTGCGCTTGCGGACGAATGGGAGAGCCACATGACCGCCCGGGAGCGGCTCGCCGCTGCTGACGAGAAGAACGAGAAACTCCGCCAGACGATTACCGATGGCGGGCCGGTCGTGCGGGGCCCGGCACCGGTGCGGAGTGTCATCGTAAAGGATCCTTCCCTGCCGGTGACGATCACCCCGGAACCGACCGCAATGGCGAGGGTCGACATACCTTCCCTTCGTCCGGTCCAGGAGCCGGGGGCCGGCGGGATGGGCGGCCCGGAAGATACGGAAGGTATCGGCCCAATCGAGGGAGCTGTCCCTGAAGAGCCCCCGGCCATGACCGCTGCGGATGTCCCTATCGAGGACCTGTTTGAAGAAACCGGACCGGACCAGCCCGCCGCATCGCCCCCCCAGCCCGGGGACGATCTGCCTTCCGAGACCGGGGCCGGGGAACCGGAGGGGGAAGAAGGGACCGGAAGTACCGGCGAAGAGGGGGAAGTCGGGACTTCCGGGGGAGGTGAGGCCGGTGCAGAGGTCTCCCCGGAAGAAGCCCCTGCCGGGGGGGCCCCTTCACCTGCATCGCCGGCCAGCGGGATCGCGTTCGACCGGCAGCAGTGGTTCGATCTCTTCAGCTGGGCACGGCACGCCGATGGCCTGAACGGCGACCAGCGGCGGGAGATCATGCGGATGGGCAGGCTCGTCCAGCGGGGGAGGAAGCTCACCCGGAAACAGGAAGAGCGGGTCAGGGAGATGCTCTCCCTCGTCCAGTCGCTCGGGTACCGGCTCCCGTAACCCGGTACTGAACCCTTTTTTACCGGGGACGGATCGCTTAGTTCAGCAGTATCTTTAAACTGTTCCGGGCGATAATGGTCAGGAGACACCATCATGGATCTCCAGGCTTTCCTTGACAGGCACCGCAGGTTGTTCCAGACAAAACCGGTCGCGAAACTGACCGAATGCTCAAGGGGAGAGAATGCCCTCAAACGCGTCCTGACGCCGTTCGAACTGGTGCTCCTCGGGGTCGGGGCGATCATCGGAACGGGGATTTTCGTCATCACGGGGGTGGTCGCGGCCAACTACTCGGGCCCCGCCCTCGTTGTATCGTTCATGATATCCGGGGCGGTCTGCGCTTTTGCCGCCCTGTGTTACGCTGAATTTGCCGCGATGGTACCGGTCGCGGGGAGTGCGTACACGTACGGGTACGCCTCGCTCGGCGAGCTCCTCGCGTGGATCATCGGCTGGGACCTTATCCTCGAATATTCGGTCTCGATCGCGGCCGTCGCGGTCGGGTGGTCCGGGTACGTGAGCACGCTGCTCGCCAATGCCGGCGTGATCCTCCCGGCCGCGTTCATCAACCCGCCCGGCCAGGCCGGTGGGATCCTCAATATCCCGGCCATCCTCATCATCGCCGTCATCACCACGCTCCTCATCGTCGGTGTCAAGGAAAGCGCACGGGTAAACAATATCATCGTGCTCATCAAGCTCTCCGTGATCATCATCTTCCTTTATATCGCCTCTTCACACATCCGGCCGGTCCTCTGGACCCCGTTCATGCCCTTCGGCTGGAGCGGGGTCCTGACCGGCGCGGCGATCGTCTTCTTCGCCTACATCGGGTTCGACGCGGTCTCGACAGCGGCAGAAGAGGTCAACGACCCCCAGCGGAGCCTGCCGATCGGGATCATCGGGTCGCTCGTGGTCTCGACAATCCTGTACATTGCCGTCTCGGCGGTGCTCACCGGCATCGTCTCGTACACCACCCTGAACACGAGCGCCCCCGTCGCCTATTCCCTGCAGGAGATCGGGATCCAGTGGGGCTCGGCGCTCGTCTCGGTCGGGGCGCTCTGCGGGATCACCTCCGTCCTCCTCGTCCTCCTCTACGGCCAGACCCGGATCTTCTTTGCCATGTCCCGGGACGGTCTCCTCCCGAAGACGTTCCGCGAGCTCCACCCCACGTTCCGCACCCCGGCAAAGGTGACGCTTCTCGTAGGGACCGTGACGGCGATCATCGCGAGCACGCTCCCCCTCCAGTCCATCGCCGAGCTCGTCAACATCGGGACCCTTGCGGCGTTCATCATCGTCTCGCTCGGTATTCTCGTGCTCCGGTACCGGCGCCCGGAACTCGAACGGCCCTTCCGCTGCCCCTTCGTGCCGGTCGTCCCTGTCCTCTGCATCGTCTCCTGCGGCATCCTGATCTATGCCCTCCCGTTCGTGACCCACCTGCGGTTCGTCATCTGGCTGGCGATAGGCCTGGTCGTATACTTCACCTACGGCATGAAGCACAGCAGGATTGACGAGGATACAAAAGAGATCGAGTGCTACTGACGAGGGTCCTGAAAACTTCCGGGTCCAAGGCCTCAGATCCTCTCCGTCCTCTGCAGCCAGATCCCCGCTGCAGTGTAGAGCGAGAGGGCCGCGATCACAACGGCCGCGGCAGCGGCAGGAAACGTAATGTCCCCGGCAAGGAGAGACGCCGCGGTCAGCTTCAAAAGGACGAAGCCGCCGTACAGTACGAGCAGGGCAGCAATGAAGAGGGCGAGGAGTCCGGCCGCCCCGGCAAGGATCAGGTCATCCATGATAGGAGGTGAACCGGCCCGGTATATCAATCGTTGGGGCGGCCGGAGAGGATTTCAGGTCAGGTATTCCGCAAAGACATCGCGGTACAGGCGGTTGACATTCTCAGATGTCGGCGTCATGGCCGGGAATCCGGTGTATCCTGTCGCGGCGGGAATGTCCGTTGCGAGCGCGAGGTCGTACTGGCTCGTGGAATGGAACCAGCGTTTCTGCTCGTAATAGCCGGACAAGTACTCCTGCTCGGTCTGGCCGGGGGTGGGGATGAAGAGCGCCTGCTTCTTTCTGAGTTCGGCGATCTCCATCACGCTCGTGTATCCCGAACGGCAGACGATGAACTTTGCCCGGTTCATGAGGACCTCCTTCTCCACGGTGGTGGCATAGGGTATGATCGTGCAGCCATTTGTGGTCCTCGTCCCCCCCGGCGACCCCGGGCTGCCGAGAAGGGCGACGGACTCTTTCCCGAGATTTCGGACCTGCGGCACGAGTATCTTCTCGAGCCGGGTCCGCTGCGGCTCCGGGCCGGAGATGATCACGAGGAGGTCAAGGTCCTCCTCAAGGTCCTGCCGGTGCATGCTCGTAAGGATACCGGCAAAATACGCCCGTTCCCGGGTCGCGTCGGTGCCGGGCAGCGAGAGCTTGCCCGCGAGGGAGCCGTTGCCGGGCGGGTTGTCTGGCACGACGACCCGGGAGAACTTCTCGTGGAGGTACCCGTTCATGGGGAGGGCGGCAAGCTCGAACGGCCAGAGCATCATGGGCAGGTGGTAGTGGAGCTGGTGCGAGATGAAGACGGAGGGGACCTTTTCGGAGTACACGCCGAGCCGGTTGTCGCTGATGATGAGATCGTACCGGTCCTTTTCAAGGATTGCAGAGAGGCGCTTCCGCTCTTCGCCGAGCGCCCGGAGGATGAGGGGGAAGGACGCGACGAACTTGGGCAGGAAGAACCGGTTCCCGCTGTACCAGACCGGGTAGTCCGGGAACTCGATGAAGGAGTGTTCCGGAAACTCGTTCCGGAGGACCCGGAGGGCGTTTCCGCATGCGGCGATCGTAACCTCGTGGCCGCGGGCGGTGAGCGAGGCGATGACCGGGATGTCCCGGGTCGCGTGCCCGAGCCCCCAGTTCAGCGGTGAGACGAGTACGCGGGCCATGCAGTTCTCCGGGAATGAAGAGGATTTTGCCGGGAACGGTATTGAAGGGATCGCCCGGCACGGATCTCCAGGGATTGTTATGGGGAAAGAGGCGGGACTGGTGGGAATTTTCGGGCCTGACGCTTTTGCACTCTGCCTTCACCACTCCCCGGTATCCCCCGGGATCCCGCGGCCCTCCGGTCAGCTCCACGGCTTCCCGTCCGAATCCAGCCCGAACCTCTTCCCGAACTCGTTGCGGTGCACGAATGATTCGGGGTCCCTGCGCACCCTCAGGTAGCCCGGCTGTTCGGCCGGGTACCCCAGCCTCACCGCGAAGGATACCGCCATGTGCGGCGGGATCTTCAGGATATTCTTCACATCGGCCTGTGCGGACCCGCCGAATACGCTCATGACCTGGAAACCGACATCCAGCTCCTCGGCCATGAGCCACATGTTCTCCATCACGCATCCGAGGCTGAGCATACCGAGCACATCCCCTTCCGACGCCGGGGCCCGTTTCCGGGTATCGTACACCACGACGATGACGGCCGGGCTCCCCTTGATCGTTTCGGCCAGCGTCCCGGGCTTCCTGTCGCGGATGGCAGCCTCCAGGTTCGTCCCGTCCCGCCACCCGGGCGGGAACTGCTGCCCCAGGATCCCGACCTTCTTATGCGACAACTCTTCTTCGGACATCGACAGCTGCCAGAAATTTTCCCTGATAAAGTCAGGCGAGGGGTACGTCGTTACCTTTCCCAGCCGATCCAGTACGTTCCTGTCATCGACGACGATTACCTCGAAATTCTGCATATTGTGGGCGGTAGGCGCCCACCGGCCCGCTTCGATGATCTTTTTTATGTCCCGGCCGGGCACCGGTTTCTGCGGATCGAAGGGTGCTCTCGCCGAATGCCGTTCCCACATTACCTTCAAAAGGCTCTCCATTGTACCCGGCTCCCATGTACTTCCGCTCCGGTATGCACGTATGCAGTGAAAGATATTTCCAAACCCGGGGGGAAACGGGCTGGCAGGGAGGGAAGGGACGTGGCACCGGAAATTGCCGGCCCCCCCCTTTTTTACGGGTCCCGGGGTCCCGGGCATGCCCGTTTTATCGCGGGACCAGTACTTCACCGGAACCCGGTCGGGCGGAACCCTGCCCCCCGGTCTCAGAGCGCCGGGTAATCCGTGTACCCCTTCTCTTCCCCGGAATAGTACGTGGCCGTGTCTTCGCGGTTCAGCGGCGCACCCCTCCGGAACCGTTCCGGGAGATCCGGGTTTGCAAGGAAGAAGACCCCGAACGAGACGAGATCGGCGAGGCCGGCCGCGAGCACCCGCTCTGCACCCGCGGCATCGTACCCTCCGTTCAGGATGAGCGTCCCGCCGAATTTTTCCCGGATGAGCGGGGCGATCCGCTGCTCCGGTGGTACCGCCCCCAGCCTTCCGCCGATCGCCTCCACGAGATGGAGGTAGCCGATGCCCATCCCGTTCAGCTCCCGCGCGAGGTAAGAGAAGGTCTCACGAGGGTTCCGATCGGACATGGCGTGGACGGAGAAGTGCGGGGAGATCCGGTACCCCACCCGTCCCGGCCCGAAGACCCCGGCCACGGCCCCGGCGACTTCGAGCGGGAACCGTGCCCGGTTCTCCACGGTCCCGCCATAGCGGTCAGTCCGCCGGTTCGAGCCGTCGCGGAGGAACTGGTCCAGCAGGTACCCGTTTGCTCCGTGGATCTCCACGCCGTCGAACCCCGCACGCTTCGCGTTCTCCGCCCCGTGCCGGAACTCCTCCACAATCAGGGGGATCTCATCCTTTTCCAGGGCCCGGGGGACCGGGATCGCCTTCCTGCCCGCCGGTGTATGGATCTCCTCGCCGACCGGGAGCGCGGACGGCGCGACCGGGAGCCGGCCGCTGAGAAAATCGGGATGCGACATCCGGCCCACGTGCCAGAGCTGGAGGTAAATCGCACCCCCGGCCCGGTGGACGGCGCCGGTCACCTCTTTCCATCCACCGGTCTGCTTCTCGGAATAGATGCCGGGGGTCCTGAAGAAGCCGGCGCCCTGTTCGCTCACCTGCGATCCCTCGGTCACGATCAGGCCCGCAGAGGCCCGCTGCACATAATAGGTTGCGGACAGCGGGCCCGGGACATTGCCTTCCGCTGCGCGGCTCCGTGTCATCGGCGCCATCACCAGCCGGTTTTTGAGCCTGAGCCCGGCCATTTCGTATGGGGATAACAGGATCATGCATCTCCTCCCGGGCAGGGCCGGTCCCGGCCGCTTTTACCCGGTGTTCCGGTTCTGAAGGATTTAAGTATGTTCCCGGTTTGCACCTGTCAGTGAATGTTCCGGCGCAGGAGTTCTTTTACTTCCTGTTCTAATCCCCCGCGGGTCCTGATGTCCCGGACGGTATCGGCGCTGTCTACCAGGATCTGTCCGGACGGTTCGATACCGAGGTTTCCAAAGAAGGCAGAGACGACGCGGGTGACGCAGGTAAAATTGCCCCCGCCCCTGCGGCCGGCAACCGAAAAGAGGAGCCCCCGCTGCCCTGTTCGTCCGCCGGAGAGGATCCGCTCGGCGTGGTAAGCCTGAGTGCGGTCGATGAGGAGCTTGAGCCCGCCGGGTACGGTGTTCGTGTAGACCGGCGAGCAGATCGCAACGAGGGACGCGCCACGGATCGCACGGATGATCCCGGTCATGTCATCGTCAAAGACGCAGGTGCCGGTATTGAAGCACTGGTAACAGCCGATGCAGGGGCGGATGTCCATGTCATGGGGGTAGATGACCCGGGTCGTCCTGCCGGCGGTATGAGCAGCCTCTTCGGCCCACGAGGCAAGGATGCCGCAGTTCCCGTCGGGCCGGGGGCTCCCCTGGATGATGACCACCTCCGCGGCAGGGGCTTCTTCCGGTTCCGTTGCAGCACGGGGCCGGGCGGGGAACCGATCCGGGCGTTTGCGGATTTCCTGTTCCCATTCGTCCGCTTTCCTGAGGGCAACGGTCTCTGCAGCAATGGGCTCAAGCGCGGAATACTCGTACGTGTTGGTGCGGAACACGTCCAGTACCCGTCCCCCGGACGACACCGTGAGCGAAAACCTTACCATTCCCGGGTAGAGGGCCGAGAAGTCCTCGCGGCAGAGGGCCAGCGCAAACCCGCCGATCGCCACGCTGCGCAGGAGAGTCCTGACAGGCTCCATCACGATCCTATCCCGCCCGATGCTATTAAAAAGTGCCTGAGCAGGGATTCATCTCCCGATCCCGGTTTTTTACGCTTTTATACCCGGCAGCAGGATTGCCCTTGTCTTTGCTCAGGCAGACCCTCACGTCACCACGGCGTTGCGGAACCGCCACCACGCGAGTCCGAACATGATCACGGTGAAGACGACCAGCGCGAGGTACGAGACCACGATGTCGCCGGGCGTGTACACGTAGTGCTTGCCGATCGCCATGAAGTCCGGGCCGATGGCGAAGTAGCGGATACCGTTGATGAGATAGGTCATCGGATTGTACGTGGACATCACCTTTAAAAATTCGGGGAAGGCGTCCATGGGGTAGAGGGCGTTGCTCGCAAAGAAGATCGGCATCGTCAGGAGCGTGATGACACCCTGGAGCCCTTCAGGGCTCTCCATCGAGATTGCAATCGCCGCCGAGAGGAAGAGGAACCCGAGGGCGAACATGGCCACGAAGGCGAGGATGCCGAGCACCGAGAATACGATCTGCATGGGCGGGTACCCTGCGAAGAACCCGGCGCCCAGAAGGATCCCGAAGGCCATGATGATGATAGCCTGGATGAAGGACTTGGTGACCCCCGAGAGACCGATGCCGAAGATGATGTGGTTCCGGTTCATGGGGCTTGCGAGGATCTCCCGCATCAACCCCCAGTTCTTGTCGAAGAGGATGACGATCCCGCCGAAGAGGCTCGTGAAGAGCGTGGTCATCGCTATGATCCCGGCGGCCATGAAGGTGAGGTACCCGACGACACGGACGCCCGGCGGGGCCGGGATGCCGGCCAGGAGCCGGTCGAAGTTGGATGCCATCGCGATCCCGAAGAACGCGAGCCAGAGAGCGGGCTGGAGGAGCGAGGCGAAGAGGAGCGTCTTGAACCGGACGAACCGGATCATGTCGCGCCAGTAGATGGTGGAAAAGCCAGGCATGTCAGCGGCCTCCGGGGAGCGTCGGCTCCTTTACCGCCGGCATCTCGGGGCTCCTGATCGATGGCTCGTCCCGGATCTCCTTGCCGGTGTAGAAGACAAAGACGTCGTCCATCGTGGGTTTTTTGAGGTTGATGGTGGAGATGGCGATCCCCCGGTTCCGGAGGGAGTCTATGACATCGGGCAGCAGTTTCGTCCCGTCGATGTTGACGATGAGGTTGAAGCCCCTGGTCTTGAGCTTGATGTCTTTTACCGGCGGCAGGTCGTGCAGGAGCCTGACCGCGAGCTCGTTGTTGTCGGTCTCGAGATAGATGATGTCGCGCCCGAGCGTGTTCTTGAGCATCCACGAGGTCCCGGTGATGACGATCTTCCCGTTGTCGATGATGCTGATCCGGTCGGAGAGGTGGTCAGCCTCGTCCATGTAATGCGTGGTGAGGAAGACGGTCGTCCCTTCGCTGTTGACCCCCTTGATGTAGTCCCACATCTTCATCCGTGTCTGCGGGTCGAGGCCGATGGTCGGCTCATCGAGGAAGAGGACCTGCGGCCGTGTCATCAGCCCCCGGGCGATCTCGAGGCGCCGCTTCATCCCGCCCGAGAGGTTCTTGGTCTTCTCGTCCCGTTTTGCATGGAGCTGGACGAGGCCGAGCAGTTCCTCGATCCGCTTCCGCCGATCTTCCTTTGGCATGTTGTAGAGCCGGCCGTGGAACTCGAGGATCTCCCAGACGGTCATGTCACGGTCGAGCGTGATGTCCTGAAAGACGATCCCGATCGACTCGCGGACCATCTGCGGGTCTTTCGTCACGTCGTACCCCGCGACGATTGCCGTTCCTTTCTGGAGGGTGAGGAGGGTGATGAGCACGTTGATGGCAGTGCTCTTGCCGGCGCCGTTCGGGCCGAGGAACGAGAAGATCTCGCCTTTCTTTACGGAGAAGGTGATGCCGTCGACCGCCTTGAACTTCCCGTAGGAGTGCTCGAGGCCGGTGACCTGGATTATTTCATCGGGTGTCACGATGGGTTCAAAGGTTGTGTGTGCGCGGGAGGGTGTAAAGGTTTTGGGATGGACGGGGGTTTTTCGTGGAGCGGAAATCCCGGGTTGGCGGGGAACCGGGGGGGAGCGGTTCTGGGTGATTTTAGGATTTGCCAAAAAGTGACCCGTAAAAAGAGATGAAAATTAATCTGACTTGCGAAGAAATCAGCCCGCTGAATTCTTTTATTACTTGATTTATTCCCGGATCTGCTTCATCAGGGTTCATTGAAGTTATTACGGTATTAACTCTAATCGAGAACTTATAATTTTTATTAAGCAAAAAAAAAATCTGTTCCGGGAATGACGTTCATCCTGAATTATCAAAAAAAAGATTCATGGTTTTAAGTATGATGTTAAAACCAGAACTGAAGACCGGAATCAATTAATTTTTTCTCTCAGTCCCGGCTCATTCGGTCCAGACCTGATCATTGGAGCCCATTACAAAGATGTATTTTTCTCCGACGTAAAACTGTCCCTCTTTCGACTTCCGGCAGGTATCATACCCGGAGGAGGGGAAGAGTCCGCAGGGCTCTTCGACGGAGAATATCACCTCTCCGACATGAACCCGATCTTCAGGAAGGCCCTTCTTTCCGTTTGGGGGGCACTATTGCCAGTTTTTACTGAGAAATGCCGGCCAAATAGCAATAAAGAGGTATTTTTTAAAGCCCGATATGTGCCGTTTCCCGCCAAACGGACAGCGATACGGGGTTTTAAAAATTTCATGCGCAGAAATTCGATGAAAAATGCGACTTTTTTCAGCTGCACACTATCCTGATCCGGAACTCTCCGTCGGAGAATGAGTATTTGAGGATCCCATTCCACCAACTGTCCCCGGGGATACCATCCCCCCGGTATGACGGGTGTCCGTCGGTGCACCCCGAAACCTGCCCTTTTATGGGATAAGACCGGGACTCCTGGAGGGCGGGGCAATTGGTCATTGTTAACCAAAATATTTTCAATTCAGCGACTTCAATCAAAAAAAAATAGTATCAGCTCAAACAACTTCATTTCAAAAATAATTTCAACCCGGCAACTTTTGTTTTCAAAAAATAATTTCAACTCAACTGCTTCATTTTAAAAAAACAATTTCAGCTCAGCAGCTTCGTTTCGAAAAAAAAAAATGCTTTATAGAAATCCCCGCCACGTGCAAAATTTCCGGGCCGGAGAATATCTTAGCGTGGTTATAATCAGGGCGATGCGGCCAGGGGCGCTTTCCGCCTCGTCGGGGCTCGCCCCGCGAAGAATCCCTCGGATTCTTCGTATCCTCCGTGTCTGCGGACCAGTCGGACCGTGGAGCAAGGCGCGAATCAGCCCAAACAGGATCGTTTCAAAAAATAATTCCCGTCCAACATTTTCATCCCCAGAAAATATTTTCCGCTCAGCAGCTTCGTTTTAAAAAAATTAATCTCAATTAGAGGAAAAAAATCATGAAAAAATTAAAACAGGTATCGTTCACTCCACTTTCCTCCCGCTCATCAAAAACACCGTGAACGTCCCGGACGGCTTTGTCACGATCGCTGCGGTCCGGTTCCGGATCGAACCCAGGCCGGCTGATTCGAAGTACTTCTTCATCGAGCACCGGTCGAACCCGGCATGGAAGACTCCGTCGTTCGAGTCGTGGAATTTCCCTTCATCGCAGTCGAGATCGGCAACCGCGAGCCGGCCCCCGGGCCGGACAAGGGTGGCGAGCCGGCCAAGAACCAGGCCGACATCGCGGAGGTGGTGGAAGGTCATGCTGCTCACCACGATGTCGTACGAGCCTGAGGGAAGCTCCCCGCGTTCGACGTCCACGAGCTGCATGCTGACATTGGAGAGGTCCCTGTCCCGGACTTTCTTTTCGAGAACAGCGAGCATCCCCGGTGCGGTGTCGATCCCCGTGATGGTCCGGACGAAGGGCTGGAGCCGGAGGGTCAGGAGGCCCGTCCCGCACCCGAAGTCCAGCACGTCCATCTCAGGCGAGAGCGGGATCGTCTCCCGGATCGCCCGTGCAACGGAATCGGCCATCCTTACCCGGCCCGGCTCTTCGTCCCATGTTGCTGCTGCAGCATTGAAATCGCGTGTCACGGTCACAAGTCTTCACCGGTATTTTGACGGAAGGGAAGAAATACCAAGCTGATCGATGCGGGTAACCGGTGCGAATTGTAAAAATAATTAAAAAAAGAGGGGGCCAACGGGCTGTCCCCCCGGGACCGGGATGGTTAATCCCGGGGGGGCCGGAGGAGATCAGGTGCTGTTTTTCTTCCGCCAGAGGCTCGCAGGGATCCGCAGATTTCAGGAGTGAAATCGGAAACGCCCATGACCCGGCACGGGAGCGGTCACGGATATATATCCCGGACGGGCCAGGGAATTCGATCCGTTACCGTTCGCGACCGTCAGGGATACCATATAGGTGCCTGCAGCAGTGTAGACATGGACCGGGTTCTGTGCGGCCGAGCCGGAACCGTCGCCGAACGACCAGATCCATGACCCAGGGGACCCGCTCGACGTATCGGTGAACCGGACGGTGAGCGGGGCAGTCCCGGACGTCGGCGTTGCCGTGAAGCCTGCGACCGGCAGGAACGGTGCCGTTACCGTGATGTACCCTGCCCGGGTCGTGACGTTCAGCCCGTAATCGTTCATGACGAGCAGGGAGACCGGGTAGGTCCCGGCAGCAGTATAGAGATGGACAGGGTTCTGGTCCCATGATCCGGTGCCGTCGCCGAACAACCAGCTCCAGCCATCCGGCGAACCGGTGGAAGTATCGCTGAACCGGACCGCAAGCGGAGCATTACCGCCCGTGACATTTGAGCTGAAACTTGCGAGCAGCAGGCCGGATGCCGGTGTTGTCGGTACGGTGGTGGGGACAGTAGTGGGCGCTGTTGTGGGAACCGTGGTCGGTATTGTTGTAGGAACGGTTGTGGGCGCCGTAGTGGGCACGGAACCCGGTGTCGTATACGTGATGGTGAGCCTGGGGGCACCGGCGGAATAACTGCTCGTCTCCCAGTAGGCGAAGTACTGCGAACCCCATCCGGGATTGTGGGAATCGATGTCGTAACTTGCCCGGACCATGAAGTTCGCGTAGTTCTTCCCGGGAACGATCGCCGCGAGCCCTGCGGGGTTCAGCGTGAAGACGTTATACCCGTACCGGTTGGTGCTGTCGAGGTTTGCGTAGCTGATGTCGGCGGTGTTGTACCGGGTTGTCCCGTTCCGCTGGAAGTCCGCTACGCCGATACTGCCTGCGGTCACGGGAGTGAATCCCGTGATCCCGAACGTCGGCGGGTTGTTATCCCAGTGGTTGTACTTGTTGTTCCCCGGAATATCCAGCGTGGCGGCCGTTACGGTCGCACCCGCGGGCAGCCCTGATATGTCGAATATCAGGGCTTCCCTGTCGGTGTCCCACCAGGTATTCGTGGCCGCGGCGCACTTCACGCCGGCGTCACTGACGATGTCCCCATAGGTGATGGTGGCCGCCGGCCCCATGAGCGTCCCCGTCCAGGTTGTCGCCGTGGTCTCATTGAAGATCGTCGCCATCCGTGAGGAAGTCGTAGAGACGGTCAGTTGTCCTGAGCTGGCTGCGCCGGCCATACCTGCCATCATAAAAACAGCGATTGCACATGCCAGTACGATACGAAACGGATCTCTCATGCTCACGGCTGAAACCCGGGGGATAATATTAATTTCGGAGCTGCCTGGTTCATCCATGGAACCGGAAAGGTACTTCTTTCCCGACAACGGAACCACGGTGACCGGCGTGCCTTCGGCCCTGATTTTCCGGGAGGGAAGGTCAAAAAGATCCCCGCGCAATGGGAGGGACGAAGTTCTGCGAGGAGTTTTCGGGAAAGGATGTCTGAATGGGACCCAATCCGATTATGCGATAAACCTGAATGCGATCCGGCCGGGTTTTTGTCATGAGCGGAATGATTCGGAAAATTTCAGGTCATCTTCAGCCGCACGGCATGGTCTTGCGGCTGCCCAACTATAGTTATTTGACACGGAGCGATCCAGACCTATATGAATGTCGGTCGAGCCCGTGTTCCGGTACAAGCAGTGCCTTATCGTGAGGAATGACGTGAAGATGAGTTGCGGCAAGAAGTGTGCCCAGGCAGCGCACGCGTCGATCGGGGCGTACAACAATGCGGATAAGATGCTCCAGAAGGCGTGGCTCTCGGAAGGCCAGAAGAAAGTGGTCCTGAAGGCAAACGACGAGCGGACTCTCCACGAGCTGAGGGTTATCGCGGAGCGCTCGGGGATCTCGCACTCCCTCGTCCAGGACGCGGGCATGACCGAGATCCCGCCGGGCACCATCACCGCGCTCGGGCTCGGGCCGGCGAAGAGCGAGGATCTTGACCGGATTACCGGGGCGCTCCCCCTCCTATGAGACCATCCCCCTGGCCTCTCGAACGCGAGCTCGGGATGCGCTGGTACGCGAGCGATGAGGACGGTATCGGCGGGAGCCTCCGCACGTCCCCGGGGGATTTCGTGGTCGAGGAGATCCCTCTGCCGGCAAAAGGCGGGTCGGAAGGCCCCTACCTCATCTGCCTCCTCACCAAGAAGAACTGGGAGCTCCAGCACGCGGTCAAGGAGATTGCAAAGCGGCTCGGCGTCAGCCACCGCCGGATCGGCTGGGCAGGGACCAAAGACCGGAACGCGGTTACCCGCCAGTGGATCTCGCTCTACAATATCACGCCCGGGCAGGTGGCAGAGATCCGGTTGAAGGACATTACGCTTGAGCCGGTGAAGCAGGCGAACGAGGCCCTCTCCCTCGGCGATCTCGCAGGAAACCGGTTCGCGATTGCAATCCGCAACTGCACGGCAGCCGGCACAGCCGATCTTGCGATGCAGGTCGCCGGGATCGACCGGGCGGTCTCTGCCGGCGTCCCCAACTATTTCGGGATCCAGCGTTTCGGTGCCATCCGTCCGGTCACCCATGTCGTGGGTGAAGGGATACTGCGGGGGGATTACGAACGGGCCGTGGCTACATACATCGGGAAGGAATTCCCGCTGGAGGCTGAGCATGTCAAAGAAGCCCGGAAGGCATGGCTGGAGAGCCGGGACGCGAAGGAGGCGCTCCGCACCCTCCCCGTCCAGATGGGGTACGAGCGGGCGATGCTCAGCTATCTCGCAACGCACGACGGCGATTATGCCGGGGCGCTCCTCGAACTGCCGCCCAGACTTCTCTCGATGTTCATCTCCGCCTTCCAGTCCTACATCTTCAACTGCGCCCTGAGCCGGCGGTTCGAGGACGGCCATTCGCTCACGGTGCCGGTCGAGGGGGATCGTCTCCTCTTCGCAAACGGCCGGACTGATACCGCGACAAAGGAAAATGCGCATGCCGTCTCGCTTCATATCGCGCGGGGGCGATGCGGGATCGCCCTCTTCATGCCGGGCAGGGCGCCGTTTTCCCCTACATCTCACGGCGAGCGTGCGACCGGGGCCCTCCTTGCGGAGTACGGGATCGCGCCCGCGGACTTTGCCGCCGCATCGGCGTTCGTGAAGACAAAATTCGACGGTGCGTGGCGCCCGATCAGCCTGGCGACGGCGATAGAATCGAAGGTTGAGGGGAACGATGTCGCTCTCAGCTTCACTCTCCCACCGGGCCACTACGCAACTACGGTCTGCCGTGAGTTCATGAAGGCGGACCCGGTGAGGATGGTGTAATGAATCCTGGCTAAACACTCCGGAAAACCGGAGAGCCGGTACTCAAATAAAAACCGAAAAAAATTCCCCGGCAGAAACCGGCTTCACGCCCGTTTCCGCGCCAGCTCTTTTGCCCCGTTGATGGCATCGTTCAGGTTCCCGATCGCGTCCACGAGGTGGAGCTTCACGGCATCCGCGCCCCGGATAACCCTCCCGTCCTCGATGTCCGCCCGGTTGATGGGGCGCTGGGTAGTCACGTCGTTGATGAAGGTGGTGAAGCTCTCGTTGACGATCTGCTGGGCATACGCCTGTTCATCAACAGTCAGGGGCCGGGAAGGGTTTCCCATGTCCTTGAATGCCCCCGATTTGACGATGGTGGTGTTGTAGCCCTCGTCGTTGCTCCACTTGCTGATATCCGAGAACTCCCAGAGGACACCGATCGCCCCGGTGAACGTGTCCTGGTCCGCGTAGATCTTGTCCGCGTGCGAGCTGACGTAATACGCTGCACTCGTCGCCATGTCGCCCATGGAGACGACTACCGGCTTCTTGGTCTTGGCGTATTCCATGTCGCTGATGATCTCCTCGGCGCCGGCCGGGGTACCGCCCGGGCTGTTTACCCGGAGGACGATCGCCTCGGTCATCGGGTCGTCCGCGGCGTCCCGGAGTTCCTTCCCCACCACCTCGCTCCCGATGGAGCTGCCGTCATCGACATTGCCGGAGACTATCGTCCCGTCCAGCCGGACCACCGCCACGCCCATCTGCTCCGCGTGGGCGACGTAAGAGGACGCGATGGCAATTGCGACGATAATGATCAGCAGGAATATGCCGATCAAAAACCATTTCCGTCCCGGGTGCGGCTTTGCCTCCGGGTGGATTCCTCCGAGCGGTGTCACAGGGCCATCCATTGGTTACACTTCGCTGTAGAGTACATCGAATTCGGATACCAGATTGCTTCCGCACATATAATAGTTCTTGAGGTTGAGGCGGATCATCTCCTCTTCGCTGTTGATGTGCATTCCGCCGACGAGCGACGGCGTGTCCGAACCCCCCACGATGAACGGGAGGTGGATCAGTCGGATCTCATCGACGAGCCGGTCGTGGAGCATGTGCCAGTTCAGGGTCGGCCCGCCCTCGATCATCAGCTTGTTCACCGCGAACTTCTCTTTGAGGATCTTCATGAGAAGCGGGAGCTCGACATGCTCCTTTCCCGCGGTGACGACATGAACCCCCTTTGCCCGGATCGCAGCAACGCGGTCTTCGGGCGCCGCCTCGCAGACCGCGATGAGCGTCGGTGCGTCGGGTCCGAGCACGTTCCGGTCCAGCGGCAGGTCCGCCATGCTGCAGGGGATGACGCGGAGGGGGCTCTTCCCCGGAACCAGCCGGACCGTCAGGTACGAGTTGTCGATCCGGATGGTGTTGGCGCCAACCATAATGGCGTCGTACTCCGCCCGGGTGTGGTGGAGGAGGAGCTCCGTCTCGTGCGCCATGTACTTCATCAGGATCTTGCTTGAGGCGCCCTTCTTGAGCGTGAGCTTGCCATCGGCGGTGATCTCCGACATCATGAGCACGTGCGGGCGGTTTTTCTGGTCTGCCATGTTTCTGGTCTCTTGGGGTACCATTGGGTGGCGGGAATAATAAAGTGGCGACCGGAAGCGCGACCGGAGGCGCGGCCGGAAAGGGCCGGACATCGCGGAATGTACAGCAACTATTATTGTCAGGGGTTTCCAAGATTTACGGTATGAATATAACTGCACTCCGGCCGAGGTTCATCGGGTATCTCGAACCGGTCGCAGATGTCTTTGTCAGGCTTCGGATCACGCCGAACCAGATTTCGCTCCTTGCTCTTCTCGCCGGCATCGCTGCAGCCGCACTCTTCTCCGGCCGCCAGTTCACCTGGGGGAGCCTCGCCCTTCTCATCTCCGCAGTCTTCGATCTCATCGATGGGAGCGTGGCACGGAAGACCAATGCCCACACCGACTTCGGGGCGGTCTTCGACTGGATCGTGGACAAGTACGTCGACGCCCTCGTCATTGCCGGTGTCGGGCTCTCCGGGATCGCCGTCGTCAGCCAGTATTACCCCCTCCCACCGGTAGCAGATTTTGCCGTTGTCGCCTTCGCTATCACCGGCTCGCTGATGAATACCTTCATCAAGCCGGTCACCTACGCCGAGATCGGGTACCGGGAGAAGGTGGAGGGAAAGATCGATGACCCGCTCGAAGGGGTCGGGTTTTTCGGCCGGCCGGAGACCCTCCTCGTCCTCATCGTCGGCGGGATAACCGGCTTCATCGGGATAGCGGTCGCCATCATCGCGGTCTGCACGAACCTCTCCGCGATCCAGCGGATCATCTACCTGTACCGGACGCTCTCCTGACTCACCCCGGGTTCCGGGTTCTGCCGCCGGGGAAAGAAGGTGAGAAGTTTTTTTAAGGCCGCCGTTTCACCCGGACGTCACGGCTTACGCTGGAACGCACACCGGAGTTCGCCGACGTATAACTGGTACAGGTCGTCAGCGAAATCGCCGAGTTTCGGGATGAGCGAGAAGAGGCCGTACGCGATGACCACCAGCGCGACCAGCGCGGTGAGCTCGGCGATGACATTGTGGGCCCAGAAGAAGCTCTCGTATCCGGGCTCGCCGTTGCCCGCGATGGACGGGTAGATGGGGAACCACTGCTCCGTGTAGGCGATGATCACGAAGACGTTCCGGAGCAGGTTCAGGATATAGATCGTCGGCGCGACGATCAGGAACGCGTAGATCTTCTGCTTCAGGGTGGTCGGCACGGCTGCAGCAATGCCGAGCATGATCGCGATGCTCTGGATCCCGGTGCAGCCGAGGATGATCTGCACGCTGTACCCGTTCCGGGTGATCGTGTCGCGGATCATGCTGCCGCAAGCCGAAGGGTCGAGGGTGTGGAGGGTGGCCGGGTTCATGCAGGTGACCGAGACGGCGAAGTGAAGGGCGTCGAGCAGCCAGACGACCTGGCTGACGACGAGCGAGATGAGCCAGTCGCCCATCCAGGCAAAGGCGGGGATCTCGGAGAAGCCGAACGGGGCGTAGATGAGAAACGCGACGGCAGCGGCCCGCGAGAGGTTGATGACCCGCGGGTCTTCTGCGAGGAGCTGGCGTGCGGTGATGAGGAGGAAGGGGACGGAGAGCGCCGCGATGAGGGGATAGATGAAGTTGTTCTCCTGGAAAAATTCACCGAGCTGGGTGAACAGGGTGAGGACGATGAAGACCCAGCCGAAGATAGCCGCATATTTCCGGTGGGAACCGGGCACCAGGAACGCTAAAAACCCGATACAGGAGAGCGGAACCAGGTACTCGATCATTACAGGAA
>DATJBJ010000084.1:0-13229 GCA_035515395.1 Methanoregula sp.
GGGCACCAGGTGTTCTGGGCCGTTGTTATGATCTGCCTTCCGGCCATCTCAGATCACCCCCGCGAGCTGCGCCAGGAGTTCATCGGGCGTGAACGGCCGGCCATTGTACCGGAGGATCTTTTTGTCCGCAACGATCCCGTACCGTTCAACGAATGTGGCGAGCTGTGCGGTCGCATTCTCCTCTACCGCAACCAGTTTTCCGACCCCCGAGAGGGCAGCCTTCAGCTGCGCGAGCGGGAAGGGGCAGAGGACGACCGGGCGGATCACTTTCAGGCCGGAATCTTCCCCGACCTCGTCGCAGACGCCTTTCGTCGACCCCCAGCAGAGGAGTGCGGTCCCGGCATCCCCGGCGCCGGAAGTGATGACCCCTGCGTACCGATCTGTCTCCCGTGCGAGGCTTTCACCCTTGCGCAGTCGTTTCCTGGTCATCAGATCCACCATGTTCCCTTCCTCCGTCGTTATCCCGGCTTCGTCATGGGCATAGCTGTCCGCCTTGACCACCGCCCCCTTCCGGCCGGGAAATGCGAGCGGGGTGATCCCGGACGGCGTATCCGAATAACGGCGGTACTCGCCGGAGCCATCCCACACCGGTACGGCGTCGGGCGCTGCGGGCGGGACGAGCGCCGGATCAACGCTGTATGTCCCTTCCGAGAGGGTCTTGTCGGCGAGGATGAATGCAGGCACCTGGAACTTCCAGGCAAGGTTCATGGCAACGGCAGACCAGTGAAGCGCTTCCTGCCCGTCCCCCGGCGCGACGACGAACCGTGGGTACTCTCCCTGCCCGGCGCTCATGACGAAATGGAGTTCGGTCTGGCCGGTGTAGGTGGGCAGCCCGGTCGAAGGGCCGGTCCGCTGGGAGACGAGCAGGACGACCGGGAGCTCGGCCATCCCCGCGAACGAGAGCCCCTCGGTCATCAGGCAGAAACCCCCCCCGGAGGTGCCGACCGCGGTCCGTCTGCCCGTGTAGGCGAACCCGAGGGCCATCAGCATCACCGCGATCTCGTTCTCCGGGTGGATCACTTCGATGCCGAGCCTCGGGCCCTGCTCCGCGAGGAAATGGAGGAGGCTTGACGACGGGGTCATGGGATAGGAGATATAGGCATCCATCCCGCTTCTCGCCAGGCCGACACCGATCGCCTCGTTCCCGGTGAGGAGCGAAAGCGGGGGGTTGCTGCAGCTGCCGATCGGGTGGATCTCAATCATCTGGTCGTATGCGTTCCGGGCCACCTTCAGGTTCTTCTCCGTGCCCTTTGGCATGTGCGCCCGGAAGACCCGATCGACCGTCTCCCATGCAATCCCGGCAGCCCTGGCAAATGCGCCAATGATCGCCGAGTTGCCCATGATCTCCGGCGCTTCTTCAGCTGCAAGGATCGCTTTTACCGGTACGCCGTTGCCGGCGATCTTCACCTGGTCGGCGTTGAAGATGATGACCGTATCGGGCGAATAGTCCTTCCGATGCCGGTCGATGGTCTCCCTGTTGAGCGCGAGGACGAAGTCCACGTGGTTCCGGTGCGCACCGATGTACCGTTCCGAGCCGCGTACGATGGCGAAGTTATGCCCGCCCCGGATGAGGGACGGGTAGTCGAAGTACAGGTAAACCCGGTACCCAAGCCGGTTGAGGAGCTGGGCGACCATGGCCCCGGCATTATTGATCCCGTCGCCCGCCCTTCCGCCGATAAGCACAGAAATTTCCTTCACCGTAACTCCCCTTTACCTCTCATACGCAGGGATCGGTATATAGGTTGGCCTCCCTCCGTCCTCTTTCCGGTTCTGCTGGCCAGCGATGCCGCATGGTTACCGGTTTTATAGCCAACTTTAATTAGAACGCATCTTCTCATCTTTATACAGCATGACTGCGTGGTACGCAATCGGTTCCGGGGGAAACGGCGGGTACCGGCAGCATTTCTGCCGGTGGCGCAGGGGGACAAGGGCGCTCCGGTACGGGAAGTGAAGCACTCGTGGACACCAACGGCCTTGGATCAGAAAAGAAGGCATACTCCATCCACACGACCAGCGGGATGGACATGGACGGTCTCATAAAAGCCATCCGCCATACCAACCTCGGTATCCGGTGGCGGGCTGCGCTCGCCCTCGGGGACATCGGCGAACCTGCGGTCAAGCCCCTCATCCGGGCGCTCAGGGAGAGCGACCAGGATATCCGCTGGCTTGCGGGGCTGGCGCTCGGGCGGATCGGCGGACCGGCGATCCCCGAGCTCACGCGGCTCCTCTTCGAAAAGGACTTCGACCTCCGTTGGCACGCGACCCGCGTCCTCGGGGAGATCGGGGAGCCTGCAATCTCCCCCCTCATCACCCTGCTCCGGGAGGACGACAGCGACATCCAGTGGCGGAGCGCATTCGCCCTCTCCCTCATCGGGGGGCCGGCGGTCGATGAGCTGATACTCGCGTTAAAGGACAGCAACTGGTGGGTACGGGTCCGTGCAGCCTGGGCGCTTGGCGAAATACGGGACACCCGGGCAGTGGAGCCCCTCATCCAGTCGGTGAACGACCAGGACTGGTACGTCCGTTGGAGCGCCGCCGACGCCCTGGGTAAGATCGGCGACCAGCGGGCGGCGACCTGCCTCGGGAAGGCATTGAAGGAGTCCGACTCTTTTGTCCAGGTCCCGGCAAGCTGGGCGCTCGGGAAACTCGGCAGTGCGGCCCCGGTGGAGGATCTGATCAGGTCCCTGAAAAACCCCGACTGGTACGTCCGCTGGGGCGCAGTGGACGCGCTCGGCAACATCGGGGACGTCCGTGCGCTCGGCCCCCTCACCCGGCTCCGGGAGGACAAGGATGAATATGTCCGGCGGGCGGCGGAAGAAGCGATCCGGAAGATCCAGGCGAAAAACCCGGAAGGATCCTGAAAAATCCAAAAAACCGATTAAAAACAAAAGAGTTATTTTTTGATGAGATCTTCGAGGATCTCCTTCATGTCGTTGATCTTGTAGGGTTTGGTCAGCCGGCCCGCAAAGCCGTAGTCGGCAAAGTCCTGCACTACCGGATCGTTTGAGTACCCGCTGGAGACCACCGCCTTTACCCCGGGATCTAAGGCCCGGAGCCTCATGATCGTCTCTTTCCCTCCCATGCCCTCGGGAACAGAGAGATCGAGTATAACGATATCGAAGGGCGACCCGTTCGATTTCTCCCGCTTGTAGAGCTCGATCGCCGTGTCGCCGTCGCGTGCGAACATCACCTCGTACCCGAGGAACTTGAGCACTTCATGCGTGACGTCGAGGATTATCTGCTCGTCGTCCATCAGGAGAACTTTACCCTTGCTTGCCATCGAATATCCTGCTGATCGTCCGGGAATGTTCCCTGATAGTACATCGTCCCACGGTGTATATATATTATTATAAGAGTCCCGCTATGGCAGGGAGGCCTAATCCGTCGGAACCCTCAAAACGGCCGTTAATCAGCAGAAGTGCGTCATTTCCTTGTTTTTAGTGCCCGCAGCCGCGCCGCCTCTTCCCGGTCCTCGACCCGGAGGAGAAACGTCCCGTGACAGGGCTTGGTGTACGGGAAGATGACGAAGTCGCCTTCGAGCCCGATCGCGATAGGGGGGAGGCCGATGACATGGACGTCGAAGACCTTGAACCCCGGCGGTACGTCGATGTAATCGCTGAAGTGTGCCCTGATAAAATCCCGCGATTCCCTGAAGCTCGCGTCGCGGAGGAGGATCTCGTAGTTCATCGATTCTACGCAGCCCACGGTGCCACCTCGTCGATGACTTTCTTGAGCGGGAGCGGGTTGTGCACCGCTTTTGCGGCCATCTTCGTGCAGGGGAAGTCGATCTGCCGGCCGAGTTCCTCGTAATGCTCCCCATATACAATCGTATAGAGCCGGGCCTTCGAGATCGCACCCATCGTCGCGGCATAACTTATCCCGGCGTCATTGTGGATGAAGACGAAACACCGGTCGAAGTCCCGTTTCCCTTCCGATATCTGCGCCACGGCGCGATCGAGATCCATGAGCTCGCCGAGATAATGCCGCTCAGGGTCGGCAACGACGAGAAGCGTGTTTGCGGCCTTGTTACCGGCAACGACCGCCGCGATCCCCGCCTTCCTGAACCGGCTGATCAGGTACAGGGCTATGCTCGTCTGCACCGGTACCTGCGGGCACCCGAGTACGAGGAGGGCGGTCTTCTGGGCGTTGGCTGGTGTCTTCTCCAAATCGGTCATCCCTTTCACTCGTCACCACTTCTGTTATGTGCCGCAGGCAATAATGGTGTCCGTCCGGAAAAAACGGTCAGGCGCCGTCCCGCGTTTCGGTGCGTACCCAGTCCAGGTACGGAGGGCTGCCGGCCGTGACCGGCAGGACCACGATCTCCGGGACTTCGTACGGGTGGATCTCCCGGATCGCCGGGATCAGCTCCGGTACCCTTGATTTCCGTGTCTTCATGATCAGCAGGTCCTCCCCGTCGTTGCAGACCGCCCCCCTCCACCGGTACATCGACCGGACCGGGACGATGCTGACACAGGCAACCAGCCGACGGTCGAGGAGCTCCCGGGATATCCGCGCGGACTCTCCTGTCGGTACGGTTGAGTATACTACCACGATTTCGGCGGCCGGGCTCATGGTTCTCATCTCTGCCTCAGTACCTATTATTCTTTTTAGTTGTGAGGGCAAACGTGCCCGGAAAAAAGAGTTTCCCCGCTGCCCCTGCACCGCTCATTTGCATTCTCACCGACTCATATTCTCACCGGAATGATCGGTAATTTCACTAGAATACAGCGCCAACACGTACTACCTATGTATGCGAGCCGCATGAGCAGTCTCCCGCCGTACCTCTTCGCACGGATTGACGAGATGAAAGCAGAACAGCAGAGAAAAGGCGTCGATATCATCGACCTCGGGGTCGGCGACCCCGACCTTCCCACGCCGCCTCACGTCGTTGCGGCGCTCTGCGAAGCGGCAAGGGACCCCGGAAACCACCACTACCCCTCCTATGCCGGCATGCCGGCGTTCCGGAGCGCGGTGGCGGACTGGTACCGTACCCGGTTCGGCGTATCGCTCGATGCGGGAAGAGAAGTCCTCACCCTGATGGGATCGAAGGACGGCATCACCCATATCGGGGAAGCATTTGTCAACCCCGGAGACCACGTGCTCGCCCCGAGCCCCGGGTATCCCGGCTACTATACCGGCACCCTGTTCTCCGAGGGAAAAGTGCATGAAATGCCGCTCCTGCGCGGGAATAATTTCCTCCCGGTGCTGGACGCCATCCCGGAGAACGTCGCAAAATCCGCAAAGCTCCTGTTCGTCAATTACCCGAACAACCCGACAGCCGCTGTCGCCCCGCCGGAGTTTTACCGGGAGCTCGTGGATTTTGCCGCGGACAACAACATCATCATCGTCTCCGACAACCCGTACTCGGAAGTGGCCTTCGACGGGTACCGCGCCCCATCGTTCCTCGAAACGAAAGGCGCCATGGAGGTAGGTGTCGAGATGCATTCCCTCTCGAAGACCTACAACATGACCGGCTGGCGGATCGGGATGGCGGTGGGGAACGCGGAAGTCCTCGCCGGCCTCGGGCGGGTGAAAACGAATGTCGACTCCGGCGTCTTCAATGCGGTCCAGCACGCCGGCATCGCTGCCCTCAGCGGATCGCAGGAGTGCGTAAAACAGGCATGCCGGACCTACCAGGAACGGAGGGACGTACTCGTGTCCGGGCTCCGCGGGCTCGGCTTCGATGTCCCCGTACCGAAAGCCACGTTCTACGTCTGGGTCCCGGCAGACGACTGCATGGCATTCGCGGCAAAGCTCCTCAACGGCGCGGGCATCGTCGCGACCCCGGGTGTCGGCTTCGGCGCGGGCGGCGAGGGGTATGTCCGGTTCGCGATCACCCGGCCCGTTGCCCGGATCCGTGAAGCGATCGAACGCATGAAGGGGCTCTCCCTATGAGGCTCCCGGCTCATCTCGATGTCCGTGAGGGAAGGCTCCATATCGGCGGCCATGACTGCGTCCTCCTTGCGGAACAGTACGGGACGCCGCTGTATGTCACGAGCGAAGACCGTATCTGCGAGCTTTTCCGGGGATACCAGAAAGCGCTCTCGGGCAGGTACCCGAATGTCCAGGTGCTCTATGCCGCGAAAGCCAACGGCAACCTGGCGATACTCCGTGCGCTCGCAAAACTCGGGGCCGGCGCGGATGTCTTCTCCTCAGGCGAGCTCCACCTCGCGCTCGAGGCGGGCATGCCGGCCGGAAAACTCCTCTTCAACGGCAGCTCGAAGACCCCGGAAGACCTCCGGTTCGCCGTCGGAAAAGGAGTGAAGGTCTCGGTCGATTCCCTCGACGAGCTCCACCAGCTCGACCGGGCCGCCCGGACAGCGGGCACGGTCGCGGAGATCGCCTTCCGGGTCAACCCTGCTCTCGAAGTCCCGACCCACCCGAAGATCGCTACCGGCCTTGCGACGAGCAAATTCGGAATCCCGCACCAGGAGATTCCCGCGGCGTACCGGGAAGCACTCTCCTGTAAAAACATCCGCCCGGCCGGACTCCACTGCCACATCGGCTCGCAGATCCTCGACACCGGGCCGTTTGCCCAGGCGGCTGAGGTGATGGTCCGGATCGCAAAAGATCTCGTGGCCATGGGGGTGCAGCTCGAGTTCATCGACCTCGGCGGGGGGCTTGGCATTCCCTATCACCATGACAGCGACCCGGTCCTGACCCCCGAAGACTATGCAGCAAAGGTCGTGCCGGTCTTCAGGGCCGGCGTGGAGGCCTGCGGGATCATGCCGGAGCTCTGGGTCGAGCCGGGCAGGTCGCTCGTTGCAGACTCGACCGTCCTCCTGACCCGGGTAAACTCCACCAAGTCCGCCCACAAACGGTTCGCGAACGTGGACGCAGGGTTCAACCTCCTCATCCGGCCCGCGATGTACGATGCCTACCACGAAGTCATCGCAGCGAACAAGGCCGCGGCCCCGCTGGACAGCGAATACACCGTTACGGGGCCCATCTGCGAGTCCGGCGACATCCTCGCGCCCGACCGGAAGCTTCCCGCGCTCGCGGCAGGGGATATCCTCGCGGTTCTCGATGCCGGCGCGTACGGGTTTGCCATGTCCTCCCAGTACAACAGCCGCCCCCGGTGTCCCGAGCTGCTCATCCGCGGCGGAGAATCGGCGCTGATGCGGCGGGGGGAGACCATCGGCGCCATCACCGCCGCGATGCAGCGGCCGCCGTGGCAGCGGTAGAGGGGGCCTGACTGCTCCGTGCTCTTTCACTACGCGCTTGTCGACGATCTCATCACGAAAGAGGAGTTCGAACACCGCGTAGACCGGAAGATCGAGGAGTGCGGGGATCTTGTAGACGAGCCCACCGCCGCGATGCTCGTGGTCGGCGAACTGGGCCGGCAGCACGTGAAGATCCAAGGGCTTTCCGGGAAGTCCAGTCTCTTCTCTTTCTTCGGGAAGGTGCTTGACAAGACCGAGCCCCGGGAGTTCAACCGGCCGGACGGGGAGAAGGGCTGGGTTGCGACGCTCCTTGTCGGCGACGAGACGGGGACAACCCGGGTCGTCCTCTGGGACGAGAAGGCCGGCGCGGCGCTCGATCTCGAGGCCGGCGAAGTCCTGGAGATCATCGGCCGGCACCCAGGGAAAAGCACAAAGGAGATCTATGCGCTCGCCCTCCGGAAGGCGAGCTGCGACATTGCCTGTGCCATCCCTGCGCCGGGCACCGACGCTGCAGCACTCTCGGCCGGGCCGGTGGCGCTCGATGCCGTCCTGCTCGGGACCGGGGAGATCCGGACCTTCCGCCGGAGGGACGGGACGACCGGGGAGATGGTCGAGGCGGTCATCGGCGACACGCAGGGGACCGCCCGCCTGGTCGCGTGGGTGCCGATCCTCCTTACGGCAGTGCCGCCAGGCTCCGTTGTCCATATAACGGGGGCAAAGCCCGACCACCGGAGCGGGGGGAGGGCGTACAGCCTCGACGAGAAGAGTACGGTTACGGTGATCGACCGGGAGATAACCCCGCCCTTCTCCCCGGTGGTGTCGGTGAGCGACGAGGGCACGTACTCCGTGCAGGGTACGGTCAGGGATGTGCGGGAGCCGCGGTCGTTCATCGCCCGGGACGGCTCGTCGTCCTGGGTGCGGAATATCACCCTTTCCGATGGCACCGGCGCGATCCGGGTAGTCCTCTGGGGTGAAAAGGCTCTCGTCCCCGTCGCGCCGGGCGACCGCGTGGAGGTTTATCATGCCACGGCAAAACCGGGCCGGTCCGGCGGGATCGAGCTGGGGGTCGGCCGGGGCAGTGTCTTCCGCGTCCCGGTGGCTGAATCACGGCCGATCGACTTCACCGGCACGATCATCGCAGGGCAGGGCTGCCTGTTCATCGACAACGGGAAAGAGCGGTACATTATCGACGGCGAATTTCCCCACGGGGCGGAGATGCGGGTCACCGGGACCGCCGCGGGGGATCGCATCACCCCCCGCGGGGCTGTGCCGGCAGGGCACTCGTACGACGAGGTCATCGCACATCTGGAGAGGCTCCGGAAAGGATCCGGCGGGTAGCGTCCGGGCGTGCGAATCACTTTCACACCGCGCACTCCGATAGGTTATATGTGAGCGTTTATGATGTTGTTGTGCCATAGGAGTGAATAAGAAATGGCTGAAGGACCGTTGGAGATTGAAGATTTACCGGGCGTAGGCCCGAGCACCGCAGACAAGCTCCGGGAAGCCGGGTACCTCTCGGTGGAAAGCATCGCGACCGCATCACCGGCCGAGCTCTCTGAGATCTCGGAGATATCCGAGTCGACCGCAAAGAAGATCATCAAGGCGGCCCGCGAAGCCGCCGACGTCGGCGGGTTCAAGACCGGAAAAGACATCTTCGAGCAGAGGAAGGATATCCGGAAGCTCTCGTTCCGTGTACCCGAGCTCGACACCCTTCTTGGCGGGGGACTCGAGACCCAGGCGATCACCGAGATGTACGGCGAGTTCGGTTCCGGGAAGAGCCAGATCGTACACCAGATGGCCGTCAACGTCCAGCTCCCGGAGGAGCAGGGCGGCCTTGCCGGCAGCGCGATCTACATAGACACGGAGAATACGTTCCGCCCCGAACGCATCGAGCAGATGGTAAACGGCCTCGGGCTCGACGACATTCAGGATGCACAGGAGTTCCTTGACAATATCCATATCGCGCGGGCGCATACGTCCGATCACCAGATGCTCCTCATCGACAATTCCCGCGAGCTCGCAAACGAGCTGAAAGGGAGCGACAAACCGGTCAAGCTCTTCATCATCGACTCGCTGACCGCCCATTTCCGGGCCGAATATGCGGGGCGGGGAACGCTCGCCACGCGTCAGCAGAAGCTGAACCGGCACATGCACGAGCTCTTCAAACTCATCGATGAGCACAACGCGGTGGGGCTCGTGACAAACCAGGTCATGTCCAACCCGGCAGTCTTCTTCGGCGACCCGACAAAACCGATCGGCGGCAATATTGTCGGCCATACCGCGACGTTCCGTCTCTACCTGCGCAAGAGCAAAGGCGGAAAGCGGATCGCCCGGCTCGTGGACAGCCCGAACCTCCCCGAGGGCGAGGCGCCGTTCATCGTGGAAGAGGGTGGTCTCAAGCCGTGCTGAAGGCCCTCCTCACCGACATCGACGGGACGATCACCGATCCAACGCGCCGGGTCAATACCGGTGCGGTCGAGCTGATCCGCTCGCTTGCCGATGACGGGGTCGAGGTGGTGCTTGCCAGCGGGAACACCTCCTGCTTCATGGACTCCCTCGCCAGGGTAATCGGCACCCGGGGCAGCTTCATCGCGGAGAACGGGGGGGTGTTCCGGGTCGGCTTTGACGGGACCCCCCATCTCAGGGGCGACCAGGCACCGTGCAGGAAAGCCCTTGAAGTGGTGCAGGCCCATTACCGGAAGGAGGGAATCGAACTCACGCTCCTGAGTCCCGCCTATCGTTTCACCGATCTCGCGATCGCCCGGACCGTGTCCGCAGAAGAGATGAGGGGTCTCCTCCGGGACCACCCGGTCCAGGTAATCGACACCGGCTATGCGATCCACCTGCAGGAACCGGGGATCAACAAGGGGACCGCGCTCGTCGAGCTTGCCGCCGGGATGAGGCTCCAACCTGCGGATTTTCTCGCAATCGGCGACTCGGTCAACGACATCCAGATGCTGAAAGCCGCAGGGATCGGCGTGACCGTTGCGAATGCCCACCCGGACACGAAAGCCGCTGCAGAGTACGTTGCGGAAAAGAAGTTCGGAGACGGGTTTGTCGAAGCGGTTGAAAAATATTATCCTTATTTCCGCGCAAGGTAGCGGTCAACGACGATATAATCCTTGATGTCCTTGACGGCCTCGAAGGGGATAACGAGGAGTTTGTCGTCCTCGAGGTTGTAGCCGTCGGTGACAAAGGTCTGGTCCGGGTGGATGATCATCTCGAGGATCTGGCCGGAGTCGAAGTCCACCCGGATATTTTTCAGGGTTCCGATGAGCTTCCCGTCATTGCTCATGATCTTTTTTCGGGAGAGGCTGCGGGCAAATACACGAGTCATGAAAAAATTATGACGCGTATAAATATTTAAAGTGTTCTAAAATTGCGCAGCAAAACGAGTTTTTTCCGATCGGTCTTCCATTCAGGTCATTTGAAGATTTCTGCGGCCATCTGGATGTCGGATCCCCGCATGGTCTTCCTTCCCGCGTGGTCCGACATCTTCTTTGCCTCCCGGGCAAGGAAGATGCCGTACTCTTCCATCAGCTGTGCGAGGGCTTCGGTAGCGTCGGCACTGACGCGTTCGGCGCCCGCCTTCTTGATGATCCGTTCGACTGCTGCCTGCGATAATTCGGTCATGGGATAATCCGTCCTGTACTAGGATTAGGCTCGTGGAATCTAAAGATGTTTTTATTTTTTCAAAGCGACGGGAAGACCCGGATTATATCGGACTGGGTGAGAATCCCGACCGGCCTGCCGTCTTCGACCACGACCAGCCGCCCGATCTCCCGCTCCTTGAACCGGGTGACGACCTCGAAGAGCTGGGTATCCGACCTCGCCTCCACGACATCGGTCGTCATGACCATAGAGACCTTCGTGGAAAGCGGGATCTCCTGTTCGATGGCCCTCGCAACGTCGCTTAGGGTGATAATCCCGGAGAGTTTTCCCCGGTCAACGACCGGGGCGCCGTGGATGTGCTCGTGGTTGAAGAGCATGAGGGCGTCGCGGATGGTGTTCCCGCTCGAAAGGGTCTTTAACGGCGCACTCATGTATGCTTTTATCGGCTGCTTGGGGAGCGATATCATCTCGGAAGTGGAGATGAGGAGGGACTGTTTCACTTCGTCCTTGCCGAAGACCTCACCCCGGATCAGAAGCTTGTTCACCGGTGTCGGCCCGATGGTGATCCGGTCTCCGATCTCGAAGAGTTTCGCACTCCCGACGAGTTTTATCACCGCATGGCAGATATCGGGGTGGCAGAGCGTGGTAAAATCGATCTCCTGAACATTTGCCCCCTTCACGTTCTCGCCGTTCCTGCTGATCGGGACGTCATAGTCCCCACCCGGCGGGCTCGGGCTGAGTTCCTGGTAGGCGAGCGCTGTCGGGATGTACCCGCCCTTTGGCCCGGGGACGCCGTCGACAAGCCCGACCGCTTTTAAGGCCTGCATCTGGTTGCGCACAGTACCCGGGTTGCGCTGGATCATCTCGGCGATCTCCTCGCCCTTGATGGAATGGGATTGCTGGTGATAGAGGGTGATGAGCGTGATGAGGATATCTCTCTGGATGAGGGACAAGTCCATAACGCTAAACCGTATGGCCTTCCTTAAATATATAGGTAGGCGATTTGTGGAATTCGAGAAAATGCCGACGGTGCCGACCGCGGATGAGATCCTCGACCGGAGTTTCCGGCGTGCGGCAAAGAAGATGAAGGAGAAGGCCAACAGGGACCGGGCGAACGAGGAGTTCGTCCGTGCCGTGGGGGCTGCAATTCACGACAGGCTGGTCTCTATCATACGGGGCTTTCCCGAGTTCGAGGCGATTCCGCCGTTCTACCGGGAACTCGCCGAGATTCTGTACGGGGTCGACCGGATCAAACAGTCCCTCGGCGCTGTCGGCTGGGCGGCAAAGCATACCAAGATGGTGGGGAGCCAGATTGCCCAGCAGTCCCGGAGGGCGAAAGATACGCTCGCCCTGCGGAAACGGGCGGTCGCCCGGCTCGCCTCGATGGTCCACCAGGTGGACGGGGACCTGCGGTTCCTGAACGAGGTCCGGAACGTCCTCCGGCAGCTCCCCCATGTCGAGGATGCGTTCACCATCGTCATAGCCGGCTACCCGAATGTCGGCAAGTCATCCTTCATCCGGCGCGTCTCATCGGCCGAACCGGAGATAGCCTCGTACCCGTTTACCACCAAGGGAATCATCGTAGGCCACCGCGAGCTCGGCCGCGAGCGGGTCCAGTTCGTGGACACGCCCGGCATCCTCGACCGCCCCGCGGAGGAGCGGAACCCGATCGAGCGGCAGGCGCTCGCGGCGATGATGAACGTGGCAGACGTCATCCTCTTCATCCTTGACCCCTCGGAACACTGCGGGTATCCGCTGGACGTCCAGCTCCGGCTTCTGGATGAAGTGAAGGGGATGGTAAGCGTGCCGGTCGTCGTCGCTGCCAACAAGTCGGATCTCGCGGCTGCGGAGGGATACCCTGCCATGTCCACGCAGACCGGCTACGGCGTGAAGGAGGTGCTTGCGGAGATCCTCGCCCATAAGCCGGAACGGGTCGAGAAGAGAAAGAATGATGTGCCGGATATACGGTCACCGCTCCCGCAGGAACCGGAAGAATCGACGGCCGGCGGTGAATCCGGTGCTAGGGATCTGGAAGGCAATCCCGTCCGGAGACCGAAGCCGAAGAAGGCAAGGAAGCCGCGGACGGTTGCGGCACGCGACCGCGCCTGACACATCTTTTTTATCCGGTGTCCGGTGAATTACTCCGGAGCAGATCTCCGGCGAACCTGGGAGATCAGGCACCAGAAACTTCTTCCTGCTCCTGTGTTCATCCCATGCTGCGGACGGGACAGCAGCCTCCCGCAATGCCAGACATGCCAGCAAGTTCAAAAGGACAGGCCATTCCCTGTAAAAGTACACCGCCCGACCCCCCCTCTCCTCCTGCCCGATGAAACTCCTTCACTCCCGGGAATTTTTACGTCATGGAATTGCTGAAACTCTGCACAAAAACCGGGCCGGAACAGGAATGGATAAAAGAGGGGTCGGGCGGTGTACTTTGGACGGAGCGACCCTCCG
>DATJBJ010000085.1:0-27919 GCA_035515395.1 Methanoregula sp.
AATCTTTGTGAGGAGTCCAGTCGAAGAACGCTGATACGTTCTTCTTGTCCTCGAATTTCGCTTTGCTCAATTCTTCGGAAGTCGAAGAACGCTGATGCGTTCTTCTTGTCCTCGAATTTTGCTTTGCTCAATTCTTCGGAATCCAAAAAAGTCCATCAGGACTTTGAGGAGGAGAAGGGAGGCGTAGCCGATCTTCGACCTCGAAGAACGCTGATGCGTTCTTCTCCAGCCACTGCTTCCCTTCGGGAATCTTTGTGAGGAGTCCAGTCGAAGAACGCTGATACGTTCTTCTTGTCCTCGAATTTCGCTTTGCTCAATTCTTCGGAAGTCGAAGAACGCTGATGCGTTCTTCTCCAGCGACTGCTTCCCTTCGGGAACCTTTGTGAGGAGTCCAGTCGAAGAACGCTGATGCGTTCTTCTCCAGCCACTGCTTCCCTTCGGGAACCAGTGTCTCCCTCAATCACTATATCCCCCTACGACCAATCTCTTCCCATGGCAGTCCACCCCATCGAAGAGCGCTACGGCACGGCGGAGATGCGTGCCGTCTGGAGCGAGCAGAACCGGTTCTCCTGCATCGTCGCGGCCGAGGTCGCCCTCGCGAGGGCCGAGGCGGAGGAGGGGATGATCCCGGTGCAGGCCGCAGAGGAGATAGGGAAGAACGCGAAGAAAGCCTCGCCAGGACGCGCAAAAGAGATCGAGGAGGAGATCAGCCACGACATGATGGCGATCGTCAAGGCTATCTCGGAAGTCTGCGGGGACGCCGGCCGGTGGGTGCACTACGGGGCCACGAGCAACGACATCCTCGACACGGCGACCGGGCTGCAGCTGGCGCAGGCGCTCGACCTCCTGGACGCGAAACTCCGGCGGCTCCTTAAGGTGCTCCTGAAGCGGGCGGAGGAGACCCGGCACCTCGTCTGCATCGGCCGGACGCACGGGCAGCACGGAGTGCCGACGACCTACGGCCTCCGTTTCGCGATCTGGGCGAGCGAGGTCGGGAGGCACGTCGAACGCCTCGGGCAGCTGCGCCCCCGGGTCGTCGTGGGCCAGATGACCGGCGCGGTGGGGACGCAGGCGGCGCTGGGCAAAAAGGGGATGGAAGTACAGCAGGCGATGATGGAGTCCCTCGGGATCGGTGCGGTGGACGTCTCGAACCAGGTCATCTCCCGGGACCGGTACGCGGAGTATTTCATGTTCTGCGCGAACGTAGCGACCACGCTCGATAAGATCGGGATCGAGATCCGCTCGCTCCAGCGGACCGAGATCGGCGAGGTGGAAGAGGCGTTCGGGGCAAAGCAGGTGGGGTCGTCGACGATGCCGCACAAGCGGAACCCCATCAGGTCCGAGCAGGTCTGCGGCCTCGCGCGGATCATCCGGTCCTCGGTCGAGCCGGCACTCCAGAACAACACGCTCTGGGACGAGCGCGACCTTACCAACTCGTCCTGCGAGCGCGTCCTCTTCCCGGAGGCGTCCATCCTCACCGACCACTGCCTCCGGCTGATGGCGGTCGTCCTCGAAGGCCTCGTCATCAACAGGGCAGCGATCCGCCGGAACCTGGACTTCCTCCACGGGATCAACATGGCCGAGTCGGTCATGATCGAGCTGACGAAGAAGGGCATGAACCGGCAGGACGCCCACGAGCGGGTCCGGGCTGCGAGCATGAAGGCGCTGGCAGAGGGCCGG
The DNA here is from genome assembly GCA_035515395.1 of Methanoregula sp. Taxonomy (GTDB): domain Archaea; phylum Halobacteriota; class Methanomicrobia; order Methanomicrobiales; family Methanospirillaceae; genus Methanoregula. The sequence continues at coordinate 1,681 of DATJBJ010000085.1, forward strand.
CCGCTCGCCGATGTCCTCGGTGCGGATGCCGGAGTCACGAAGTACTGCAAAAAGGACGGGCTTGCCGCGCTCCTCGACCCGGACGCCTATACCGGCACCTCGGTGGAGCAGGTAGAGCGGGTCATCGCTAAGCTCTCGCCGCTCTGCTCCTGACGGCAGCCGGCCACGGTACCGGCGGCGGGACCCGGCTGCCGCTGCGCCGTGCCCCGGAGCCGGTGTGGCACATCGACTGGATTTATAAGTGCACGGGAACAACCGTTATATAAATGGAGAGAACCGTCAGCATATCGGGCCGCACGTTCACCCACACGGACATAGTCCGGTTCTGGGTGATCGCCTCCCTCTCGATATCCTGCATCTTCATCACTTCCATCTCCCTCGCCAGGCACGTCGAGACGATCTACGCCCAGCTCTTCTACTTCCCGATCCTCTACGCGACCTACTTCTACCCGCGGAAGGGCCTCTTCCTCGCCGGCATCTGCGCCGTCGCCTACGAGATCCTCGCCTACATCTATGTCTTCCCCGATGTCGGCGGCATGCTCTACACCACCGGGCAGGCGATCCTCTTCGTCCTCGTCGCCGCCGTGGTCATGTACTTCACCGAGAAGGTGAACACGAGCGAGGCCCGGTACCGGAGCATCTTCGAGAACTCGCTCCTCGGGATCGTCCTCTTCGACCAGAACAGCTTCGCGGTGAGGCTCACCAACACGCGCTTCGAGGGGATGCTCGGGTACAGCCTCGAAGACCTCTCGAAGATGTCCTTTGCGCAGCTCTTCTACAGCAGGGACGAGCAGCGGAAATTCTTCGAGCGGCTCGGGTCGAGCGAGGACATCACCAGTTTCGAGACCCGGTTCGTCACGAAAGACGGGGCGCCGTTCTACGTGAACCTCTCCTGGAGCAGGCTCAACGACAACATGGTGAGCTGCTCGGTCATCGACATAAACCAGCGCAAGATCGCAGAGATGGCAGCAGAGGAGAACTCGTACCAGTACAAGCAGGTGACCGAGAGTTCGCCCACGAGCATCGTCATCCTGCAGGACCGGAAGATCGTGTACCTCAACCCGGCGTTCAAGAAATTTTCGGAATACGAGCCGGAAGAACTCACGGGGCAGGAGTTCACGGCCCTCGTCCATACCGATGACCTCACGGCATTCCCCGACGTGTCGGACGCAGTCGGCTCCGCCCGGCCGCTCCCGGCCGTCGAGGAGTTCCGGTTCCGCACCAGGAGCGGCGAAACGAAACTCGGGGCGCTCTTCTTCACCCGGATCGTCCGCCGGGGGGAGCCGGCGGTCCTCATCAACCTCGTCGATATCACCGAGCGCGAGCACTTAAAGGAGCGGATCAAGCAGGACAACGACCGGCGCCGGGGGATCATCAGCACGGTCGCCCACGAGCTCCGGACGCCCCTCCAGCCGATCATGGGGTACCTCAACCTCCTCACGGAAGACCCGCAGACCTACGGCGTCACCGACGAGACGCGGGCGATCCTCGACCGGTGCGCGAAAAGCGTGGACCGGGAGCGGCAGATCATCAACCAGATGCTCGAGCTCTCCGTGCTCGACGCGGGGAAGATCCCCCTGAAGTATTCGCGGTTCCCGATAAGCACCCTGGTCCGCGACATCGTCGACGCCGGGGGGTATGCCACGAAGGCGGACCTCGCCATCGACATCCCGCCGGACGTCGCGTTCGAGGCCGACGAGACCAAACTCTCCATCGTCATCGAGTCGATGCTCTCCAACGCGGTGAACTACTCAAAGCCGCCCCGGAAGATCCGGATCTCGTACGGCTCGCGGCCCGTCGACACCTACCACCGGCTCGCGATCCAGGACAACGGCATCGGGATCACCGAGGCGCAGCTCGACGAGATCTTCGAACCGTTCCAGCTCCCCGACTCCGGCAGTATCAGCAGGAAGTACGACCGGATCGGCCTCTCCCTCTCCATTGCGAAAAAATATATCCAGATGCACGGGGGGTATATCAGCGTGGACAGCATTGTAAATCTTGGGAGCACGTTCACCATCCATATCCCGAAAGTCCGGCCCGCGGAGGCAGATACGAGTGAGCCTTAAAATCCTCGTCGTGGAAGACGACCAGCCCATCCTTGACCTGATGGATCTCCTGATCCGGAAACTGGGATACGAACCCGTGCTCATCTCCAACGGCATCGATGCCCTCGAATCGGTGAGTGCCGCCCCCCCGTCCCTCATCCTCCTCGACATCATGATGATGCCGATCAACGGGTGGGAGTTCCTCGAGCGGCTCCGGGCAAACCCGGGGACAAAGGAGATCCCGGTCATCATCTTCTCGGCCTCGCCCCAGGTGGAAGAACAGGTGGCCCAGCTCAACGATCCGCACCTGAGCATCCTCCAGAAACCCGTCGCCTTCTCCGAGCTGAAGGCCGGGATCGGGCGGGTCCTCGGAAAACAGTAACCTTTTAGTTCGTCCCGATCCGCTGGGAATTGCCCTGTATCTTTTCAAGGAACGCCGAGAGGTTCGTCTCTCCGGCGCACTCGTACGGGGAGGCGCCTGCAGCACTTGAAAACCGGAATGCCCCTTCCGGCACCCGGAGTTCGAACCGGGCCCCCTTCCGGTACTCGCCGGTCTCGTGGATGCTGATCCGGGTGATCGTCAGGATCTCCCGGGCAAGGAAGAGGCCGAGGCCGGTGTGCTTCCCGAAGCCCCGGGAGAATATCTTCTCCTTGTCCGCCGCCGGGATCCCCTGCCCGTCGTCTTCAAAGAAGAGGACGAGCCCGCCGGGTTTTCGCGAGCAGGAGATTTTTACCCCGGTAAGCCCCTCCCCGTACCGGAAACTGTTGTCGAAGAGGTTGTAGAAGACCCGCTCGAGAAGGGGATCAGCGTAGATCTCCAGCTCGCCGGTGTCGCACGCGAAGCTGATGGTGTGGACGAACTGGGCATAGGCGCGCGATGCGGTGGCGCAGACGTTCTGCCACTGGGGCGGCCTGATGCCGAGGTCGTCGTACTCCCGGGTGAACTCGATCTGGTTGCGTATCGTGTGGATTGCCTTCTCCTGCTTGTGGAGCATCTCCACGCTCCGGGGATCGGTGATGTCGTTCTGCAGCAGTTCGTTGTACCCCATCACGGCGGTCAGGTTGTTGAGCACGTCGTGGCGCGTAATCCCGATCATGAGGTTGAGCTTGGCATTGGCGATCCGGAGCGACTCGGCGATCTGCTGGAAGGACGAGAGGTCCCGGATCGAGAGGAGCAGCACCTGCTCCCCCTTCAGGGTAAAGTAGTCCGCCGAGACATCGGCGGGGAAGACCGAGCCGTCTTTCTTCCGGTGGTTCCGCGTCTGGACCCGGGGGATCTGCCGGGAAACGGCCTCGTCTGTCTTCTCGGGCTCGGCGGAGAGGTCCAGGAGCGACATCCCGAGCATCTCTTCCTGGGTATAGCCGTACAGCCGGGATGCAGCCTCGTTCATGTCGAGGATCGCCCGCGTCCCCGGGTTGACGAGGAGGAGGGGGTCGTTCTTGGCATTGAAGACATTGCGGTACTTCGATTCGCTCTCCATCAGCTGCACGATCGTCGTCTGGAGCGCGTACTCCATGACCTTCCGGGCGGTCGTGTCCTGGATGACGCCGATCACGCCGGAGATCGCACTGCCCGCGTCGGTCAGGGGGGAATAGATCACCCGGACCCAGACCTGCTTCGACGAGTGGGGGGTGAGGAACGAGAAGTCCGAGGACTCGACCGTCTCGCCGCTGAGGGCCCGCTCCATGAGGAGATCCGCCCCCGCGACCCGGAGGACCGGGAAGAGTTCGCTCGCGCGCTTGCCGAGGACTTTCTGGGCCGGGATCCCGGTCAGGTTCTCCATGAAACGGTTCCAGAGGATGTACCGCAGCTCGCGGTCGAAGGCGATGATCCCTTCGCGCGCATCGGAGATGACGCACTTGAGGAAGAGCTCCTGCGCCCGGACCTTCCGCTCGCTCTCGATGAGCTGCTGCTGGGTCCGGGTGAGGGCCTCGTAGTTGTTGAGGAGCTTCTCTTCGGTGTCGGTGAGGTGCGCAATGGCAGTCGAGAGTTCCCCCCGCCTCTGCCGGAGCAGCTCTTCGTTGTTCTTCCGCCCGGATAGCGGAATCGCCGAACCGGATACGGGAGCGCGGGGGGGAGACGCAATAGGTGCGGCAGGCGCGCTGTAAAAGGGAATGCCGGCACCCGCACCGGCAGCCCTCTTCCCGCCAGCCGCAGATGGCGTTGCGGTGACGATCCCGACGGACTGGATGGCGGCCGTCACCCTGCCACGGGCATCGTATATCCTCGTTGCCCTTCCCTGGACCCGCACCTTCTTCCCGTTCAGCTCCACCTCTTCTATTCCGCCGGTGTACGTCTCCCCCGAGCGGGTGATGGAGCTGGATGCGAGGATCTTCGCGATCTCCGGCGGGATTATGACGTGATCGATCAGCATCGGCCGGGCTTCGCCATACAACGGGACGGCGTAGGCGTAGTCCCCCCTGCCGATCATCTCCGGTGCCGGGACGCCCGTGAGTTCCGCCATCGCCCGGTTCCACGCGATGACCCGCCGGCTGCTGTCGATGGCAAAGACGGGGAACGATACCGCATCGGCAGAGCTCGCCAGCGCGTCCCATTCCCCTGCCCATCCCTCACCCGCCCTCGCATAGCCGAGAATGTTGTGCGCCGCCCGGCTGTCTGCATCGAGCGGTTCGTCGAGCCGGAGGTTCCTGAGAATATCCCGGATCCGGGTTTCATCGAGCCATTTCAGTTCCGGGTCGTCGGCGGGCACCCCTTCGGCCTGGTCCGTCCGCCTCCGCCACGGGGATGCATCCGGGATGATGAAGAAGGAAGGCTCTGCGGCCTTTTCCGGGCCTGCGGGCTGTGCCGGTCCCTGCAACGGTCGCGCCGGAGGAGCCCTCAACCGGGCGGATCGGGGGGGGTCGGGTGCAGCGGGATCACCCCGCCGGTCTCCGGCGGCATCAGCTGGTGCGGCCCTTTTTGCATCCTTCTCAAAGATGAGATCAAACACCTTTTCCTTCAGCTGCATCCGCGGTGATAGTAATTATTTTAAGATCTGAAATATAGTTTTTGAAATTTCTCCAGACGGTTTTCTGTTATTTCACCCGAATTGACGCAGGGTTATTTAATACTTGTGAAAAAGTGCCGGCAGGCCAAAAAACCGGAGGCCGCCGGGGATCGCGGGTGCGCTCCCCGAAGGGAGCGGTATCGTCCGCTGATCAGAACCCGAACCCCGGTGGCATGGTCACGGGGAGGTTCCCCGGCAGGGTCCCGGGCATGGTACCCAGCTGCTGCATCATGTCCGATGCGACTGACAGCACCGCGAGGACGACCACGATGACTACAATGACTACGATACAGACCGCGACTACGGCAAAGATGATCATCTGGGCCCTGCTTGCAGGAAAAAACGGAATCTCGCCCGCATTCATCTTCACCGCAATCGCGTGGGCATCGTAGATCCCGTAGAGCCAGATGACAAGCCCCGGGATCAGGAGGAGAAAAAGCCCGATGAGCGTCCCGGCGAAGAACGCGATGCCCCGCCCGATCATGCCGTTGTAGACCTGCCCCAGCCCCGGGATGAAGGACGAGCAGAGCGATGCGACCAGGGGGCTCTTCTCTTCGTGTGCCGGGCGCCGGGGTATGCTTCCCGGGAACGGGGCGGCGGGGGTGTAGCCCAGCGGCGCGCCGCAGGTATCGCAGAACTTTGAGGTCTCGCGTGCAACGGGGCTCCCGCACTCCGGGCAGAACTTCATACATGGATAACGACCCCGCAGGTGAAATAGGTTTTTTCAGGCTCCCCGGGGGCGGAGGCGTGTCACCGGCCGGTGAGCTTCACCGCCATCTTCCAGAGACGGTCCTGCACCGCCCGGTCGTGGGTCAGGGCCGACGACCGTGCCGCTTTCATCTCCATGAAGTACCCTCCCGAAACCCCGCCAGCTTCCGGCGAGAGTGCGAGATATACGGAGGTTTTTGCGCCTTCTTCCGCCGAAATCCCCGGGATCCCGGGGAACGCCCCCCTGAGCAGCTTCGTATCGGTTACACCGGGATGGAGGCAGTTTGCGGTGACGCCGGTGCCTTCCAGTTCCCGGGCGAGCCGGTACGTGAAGGTGATGTCCGCGAACTTGGAGAGGGCGTAGGCCTGCCAGGGATCGTAGCGGGTTATGGCAGGGAGATCGTCCCAGTCTATCCGGTCCACGTCCTCGTGGGCGGTGGACGCGACGGTCACAATGCGGGACGGGGCGCTCTTCCGGAGAAGAGGGAGGAGGAGGCCGGTGAGGAGGAACGGGGCGAGGTAGTTCACGGCAAAGGTCATCTCGGCTCCTTCCGGGGTGAGGCGGTGCTTCTTCTCGTAAGTCCCGGCGTTGTTGAGCAGGACATCGAGGCGGGTATAGCGCGAGGAGATGTCGGCTGCCGCCTGCCGGATCCGCAACTGGTCCGAGAGATCGGCGATAACGAGGTCGGGCTTCGTGCCCCCGTGCTGTTTTGCCAGATCCTTCTGCGCCTCCCGCCCCCTGCCCTCGTCGCGGCCGTGGAGGATCACTTCAGCACCCCGGGACAGGAGTGCCGCCGCGGTTGCCCGGCCGATGCCGCTCGTTGAGCCGGTCACGAGGATGATCGGGGTTGCCATAGTTTACGTCTTACCCCTTCCCGGGGAAATGAATCTTTCGGAAACCGGTGTACCCGGAGGGGAAAGCAGCGAAGCCTGGCAACCTTCTCGTTTTCGCAGTCTGATGACTACCAGTCAGCCCGGGGGAAGACCCATGATCACCTTTGATCAGTTTTTAAAATTTCTTGTCAACCTTCTGACGCGGTATCGCGATCAGGGGAATGCCTCGCGGCGGATGCAGGGTCTGAAGGGTCTATCGGTACCCTGAAGAACCCATCGGGGTTCTTTGGGTTCCGAGGGAACATCAGACTCCCGAGGATGAGAAGAACCCATCGGGGTTCTTTGGGTTCCGAGGGAACATCAGACTCCCGAGGATGAGAAGAACCCATCGGGGTTCTTCGAGACATCTTTGTGTGAAGCGGCGGAAGTGGCCGAAGCCCCGGGAGCGTCTTAACGTGAAAACGAATCGTACCCTTAAAAAAGTATTCAGATGTACCGCGCTTTCCTCGAGAGGCGGCGCGGGGTATAGAGCGGCCGGAACGGCATCCCCTCCGTGTCCCTGTGCACCGCGGCAGCGAGAGCCTCGGCAGAGAGCTCCTCCTTGTGCGGCTTACCGGGCTGCGACTTCTTCCGGACCGTGACCGTGAGCTTACTGCCTTTCATCTCCTCGTCGCCGACAACGACGACGTAGGGTACCCAGTCCATGCCGGCCTCCCTCACTTTCTTCCCCACGCTTTCTTCCCGGTCGTCGAGGTCGCACCGGATCTTCGCGGCGTTGATCTTCTCCATGACTTCGGCAGCGAACGCGCCATGGCGCTCGGCTACCGGGATGACGCGGACCTGAACCGGCGAGAGCCAGGTAGGCAGGGCGGGGACCGGCTGCGTGGAGATGTTCTCGAGGATGGCGCAGATGACACGCTCGACGCTGCCGGTGGGCGAGCAGTGGAGGATCGGCGGGTGGACGGCCGTCCCGTCCTCCCGGTGGTATTTAATGTTGAACCGGGTCGAGGACTCGACATCGATCTGGACGGTCGGGTTCTCGATCGGGCGCAACTGGCCGTCGATGGCCGCCAGGTCGATCTTCGCGACCCAGTAGTGGACCCGGTCGGAGAGGATCTCGATGAGCATCGGGCAGTCCGACTCCTTCACGATCTTCTTTACCCATGACTCGTGCTCCGCGTAGAAGTCCTTCGTGCACCGGAACGCGGCTACAAGTTTCGTCTCGAAGTCCCTGCCGGTCTGCCAGCCCATCGCGAGCTGCTCCTCGAAGCACTTCAGCGCCTCGGGCATGTCGGTGCAGAGCGAGTGCATGTCGGGCATGGTGAATGCCCGGAGGCGTTTTAAGCCGATGACCTCGCCCTTCTGCTCGTGCCGGAACGAGTAGGTGGAGAGCTCGTACATCTTCATCGGGAGGGTATTGGGCGAGATGTGCATGTCCCGCATGATCGAGAACATCCCGAAGCAGGCCGCGAACCGGAGCATCATGTTCCGGTTGTTGGACCTGAACCGGTACTGCCGCTCGCCGAACTTTTCCGCGTGCTCGCAGATAGCCTTGTCGCCGAGGTCGTACATCACCGGTGTCTCGACCGGGGTGCCGCCGTAATCGAGGACGATCCGGAGGACATAATCCGAAAGGAGGTCGCGGACGAGCTTGCCCTTCGGCATCCACCGGAGGCAGCCGACGTCGCTCGCGGGCTCGTAGTCCACGAGTTCCTTGCTCCTCATCAGCTCGACGTGGGCCGGTTCGCCGCCGACGGGGACCGCGATCCCGAGTTCCTTTTTCACGAGGCAGCCGAACGGCGAGTCGTCGGCGAAGTCCTTCCATTCGTGTGACTTTCCGTCGGGTGTCAGCACGAACCAGTCGTGGGTGACCTCCTTCTTCTCTTTCTTCGGTGCGCATTCGTCGCCCGGGACGATCGTCTTCGAGAGCTCGGAGAGCGGGTGGCCCTTGCACGAGATCTTGAACGACTTGTACCAGCCGAAGGGGGCGCGTTTCACGACGAACCCTTCCGAGGCGAGCTCTGCCTCGAGCGCTTTTAAGACGGTGACCGCCATATCCGGCGATGCGAGGTCGCTCGACAGGTGGGCGTACGGGTAGATGACGATGTTGTCAACCTTGACCTTGTCGGCCACGTCGTCTATCTCCTTCACTGCCTGCATGACCACGCTCTCGGGGTCTTCCTCGTCCACTGACTCAACGGCGCAGAAGACGGTGAGGGCTTCGGTCTGGTTGTCGGCGAGGACCGCGCCCTCCTCGGCCATCTTTGTCTTCTTCTTCGCCTCGTATTCGATGTAATCGGAGTGTATTAAAAGAAGCCGCATGCATTCATCTCCACTTGGATCCGGTCATCCCTCTACAATGGGTCTTCAAAATATAAATAGTGGACAATCCGGATTTTTCCCGATGAGGTATTCCGGTGCCGATACGTTTCTTTATGGTTCCTTCCGGTTCGCGTGGTACCGCGAGAGCGTAGCCTGGCGCTGGTCGAGGTACTTCGCATCGCTTTTCCTGTTGTACGGCGTCGCGGCCCGTTCGGTGGTGTAGAAGACGAGCTGACCGATCGGCATCCCCGCGTAGACCCTTACCGGCCGCGTGTTTACGTTGGCCATCTCGAGGGTGATGGTCCCCCGGAACCCGGCATCGATCCAGCCGCCGGTCTGGTGGAGGGTGATCCCGAGGCGGGCGATGCTCGATTTCCCCTCGATGGTGGCTACGATGTTGTCGGGAAGGCCGATGGCCTCGAGCGTGCGGGCGAGGACAAACGCCCCGGGCCCGATGACGAACGTCTCGGCCGAAACCTCTTCGATTCCCTTGCTGACCGTCGCACTGTCATAGGGGTCGATAACCTCAGCGCCCTTCCGGTACCAGACGAAATGGTTCCCGAGACGGATATCGATGGAGTTCGGCTGGATGAGGGAGGGATCGAAGGGATCGATGCGGATGAACCCCCGTTCGATACGGTCGCGGATCTGCCAGTCTACGAGGATCATTACCGGAAGGATGGGCGCTTATTCCTCTTTAGTGCTCTCATCGCGGGGGAATCCCCCGCCAATATCCCGGTCGAGCGAGGCCGGGTCGATGTGCCACTCGCTCCGGCGGAGGAGACCGTGCAGGGTGCTCGCTTCGCGGACCGTGAGCTGCGCACGGCCGAGGATCCTCCGGATAAGGATCATCGTGTTCTCCCGCTTGAAGGCGGGATGGTGGATGGTGTCGAGGTACCGGTCGATGTGCCGGTACAGGTAGCCCATGTCGGTCGCGGAAGCGACCGCGTAGGAGGGAAGGGGGAGGTTCGCGAGCTCGTAGCAGACGACGCCGACCGCGTGGGAGAGGTTGAGGATGGGGTATGCCGCCGAAGCCGGGATGGTGCAGATCATGTCGCTCTTCTTTACCTCCTCGTTGGAAAGCCCCCAGTTCTCCCGCCCGAAGAGGATCGAGACCCTGCCGTCGATATCCGCGAGATGATCCCGGAGTTCTTTCGGGGAGAAGAAGGGCATCCGCATCGAGTGGCAGACCGACTTGCTGACAAGGCCCGTGGTAGCGACCACGACGCTGCTCCGGGCAAAGACGTCCTCGATGGTGCAGACTTCCGCCCCGGCAAGCACGTCCCGGGCGTGCGAGGCCCGGGCCTTCGCCTCGTCTCCGAGAGGGCACGGGTCGACGAGCACGAGGCGGGCAAACCCGAAGTTCTTCATCACCCGCGCAGCGAAGCCGACGTTGCCCTCGTAGAGAGGGGAGACGAGGACGATGTCGATTGCGGGCATACCGCTACTGGACCGCGTCGACGGTCGCTTTCAGGACGGCCGCACCCTGGTCGTAGACCGCATTGCCGACGACGATGGTATCGGCATACTTCGCCATCTTCGCCGCCTTCTCCGCGGAGTTTATCCCGCCCCCGTAGTAGAGTACCGATCGGTCGATGGCATCCGATGCCGCTCTGACGATGGCCGGATCGCCGAACATACCGCTGTATTCGAGATAAACGATCGGGAAATGGAAGTAGTGGTCGGCGATGGTGGTATACGCTGCGACTTCCCCGGCCCCGAGATCGCAGAGGGCTTTGGTGACCCTGCCTACCGATGAGTCCGGGTTCAGGACGATATACGCTTCCGGGACGACGCATTCCCAGGGAATATTCCCGTCCTGCAGCTGGACCCATGCCCGGTGCTTTCCGACGATCCACTGGACGTCGGTAGTGTTCATGACGCTGGGAACGAAGACGTAGTCGACGTCCATGAGCACCGCCTCCGGCCCTGCCGGCTCCATGACAAGCGGAAGCCCTGCCTTCCGTGTCTGCCTCTCCAGGTCTGCGAGGTTCTCCTTCGTGACGTTCAGCGTTCCCGAGAGCATGAGCGCATCGGTCCCGCTCGCAGCAATAGCTTCGATGTCGCCGGGCCTGAGCTGCTTGTCGGGATCGAGTTTGGTCACATGCACCCAGTCTTTCCATTTCATGGTGATCCTAGGTTTGTCGTTCTTGCCAATAAACCGGTGCCATTCCGGCCGGGCTGGCCGGAGAGGATTCTTTATAACCCGGTCCGTACATGCCGGATTCTGAATTCCCGGCCCAATCGTCTGTTATATATCGTATCAGAAATAATTAAAAAAGACAGACGATCCGCATGAACCTTCAGGAAAAAACAGTCCTTGTTCTTGTAATCCTTTTAATAGCCCTTATTGCGGTCATCAGCGTCTTCGTCTCCTCGATCCTCCTTTCCAGCTATACCTCCCTGGATTCCGACTATGCCCAGAAGGACATAATCCAGGCAGTGAACCAGATGAACAGCGAAAAGAGCGACCTCTCGTCTATCGTCGCTGACTGGGGCCCCTGGGACGATACCTACGACTTTGCCAACGGGACACGGCCCGACTACGTCAGCACCAACCTGATCCCGGAGAACTACAACAACCTCCGGCTGAACCTCTTCGTCATCGCCGACCCCCGCGGCAACATCCTTTACTCGGGGGCATACGACCTCCAGAACAAGACGATGGTTCCCGTACCAGCATACTTTACCCATCCCCTCAGGCCTTCCGATCCCCTGCTGAACACTACCAATGTCTACTCCTCGGTCTCGGGTTTCATCCTCCTTCCCGAGTATCCCATGGTCGTCGCGTCGCGGCCGATCACCCGCTCGGACTATACGGGGACACCTGACGGGGTCGTTATCATCGGGCGGGCGATCGACAGCAACGAGGTCGGCTCGCTCGCCGCACTCACACAGCCCGATCTTAAGGTCATCCGGGCCGACGATCCCTCGCTGTCTCCGGCACTCCTCGCCAGCCTCCATGCCGAACCGGACCTGGTCCCCCGGCTCGTCGGGGCGCTCGACCGGAATACCATTGAAGGCGACGCCCTGGTACGGGATATCTACGGGAACGATGCCTTCATTCTCAGGTTACAGGAGCCGCGCACGGTCTTCCTTGAAGGGTCCGGCACCATCCTCCAGTTTATCATCATCATCCTCGCGTCCGGCCTCATCTTCGGTCTCGTCATGCTCGTCTTTCTTGACAGGAACGTCCTCTCCCGCCTCGGTTCGCTGAGCCACCAGGTGTACACCATCGGCAGGGACACCGATTTTTCCCGGAGGGTGGCAGTGAAGGGTGATGACGAACTGGCGGGCCTCGAACGCGAGATCAACCGGATGCTCTCGAAGATCGAGAAGAGCCATAGCGAGCTGCAGGAGAGCGAGGTACGGTTCCGGGAATTGTCGGACCTCCTGCCCCAGATCATTTTCGAGATGGATGCCGGGGCGAACCTCACGTACGTCAACAAGTTCGGCCTCGGGATATTCGGGTTGACCAGTGAGAGCCTGGTCGGCCTGAACGCCCGAAGGTTCCTCATTGCCGCAGACGTAGGGAAGATGCAGGCAAACCTCGTAAAAGTCGCAGCCGGGATAAGGTCGACCGGAGATGTGTACTCCCTGATAACGCGGGACGGGAGCATCATCCGGGCAATCATCTATACCTCCGCGATCATCCACGAAGGGAAGCTCGAAGGGTTCCGGGGCAGTGCCATCGATATAACCGAACGGCTCAGGCTGCAGGAGGCACTCGCGGAGGACGAGGAGTACTTAAAGACGCTCCTTGCCACGGTACAGGTGGGGATTCTCGTCGTCGACGCTACAACGCAGAAGATCATCGACGCGAACCCTGCAGCCCTTTCCCTGATCGGGACAACGCTCGAAGACCTCCTCCGGAGGACCAGCCGCGATGTGATCCGTCCCGGCGGTGAAAATCCGGCCGATGACAGAAAAGAAGCCCGGCGGACCGATTCCTCTGAGGAGGTCCTCGTCACAGGAGACGGCCGGAGCATCCCGGTTATCCGTTATGTCGCACCGGTCACGCTCCACGGGAAGCCCTGCCTGCTCGAGACGTTCATCGATATCAGTTACCGGAAGCGGATCGAGCAGCAGCTCAAGGAGAGCGAGGAGAAATACCGGGCGCTGACGGAGAACACCCCGGATGTCCTCTTTTCGACCGATATCGAGGGGAAGATTACCTATGTCTCCCCGCAGGTGAACCAGTACGGTTTTCTCTCCGAGGAGATTGTCGGCAGATCCCTCTTCGATCTGCTGCATCCCGAAGACCGGCAGGAAGTGGCGGAGAATTTCACCAGGGAACTCAGCGAGCACGCACAGTTTTCTGCCACGTTCCGGATGCCGGACAAATGGGGGCACATCCACTGGTTTGAGGAGAAGAGTTTCCTCCAGCTCGATGCATACGGGAAGCAGCAGGGAGTGTACGGGATATTCCGGGACATCACGGAGCGCCAGCGGGCGGAAGAGGCGATCGAACTCGCCAACAAGAAGCTCAACCTCATGAATAATATCACCCGTCACGATATCCTCAACACGATCACCGGTCTCCTCGGGTGCGTGGACATGGCAAAGGCCACAGCAATGGCCGAGGAACGCAGCCAGCTTCTCGACGATATCAAGGAGCTCGCCCGGGTGATCCAGCGGCAGATCAACTTTACCAAGCAGTACCAGGAAGTCGGCGTCCACCTGCCGTTGTGGCAGAACGTCGGAGACGTGGTGCGGCGGATCCTCGTGAACTTCGAATCGTCGGGAATCCGGTTTGCCATCGACCTCGAAAAGGTCGAGATCTACGCCGATCCGCTTCTCGAAAAGGTCTTTTACAACCTCGTGGACAACGCGATCCGGTACGGGAAGACGATCACGACCATCAGGTTCTTTTTCCTCATCTCCGACAGGGGCCTCTCCCTCATCTGTGAAGACGACGGGGTCGGGATTTCCGACGAGTACAAGCATCACATCTTCGAGCGGGGAGTCGGGCAGAATACCGGGATGGGCCTCTTCCTCAGCAGGGAAATCCTGGGTATCACCCGGATCGAGATCGAGGAGAACGGCGTGTACGGGAAGGGCGCACGGTTCGAGATCCTCTTCCCGCGGGGAACATTCCGGTTTGGCAGGGAGCCTGACGGCCGGAGGTAAGGATATATCACTTCAGCATTCACAGTTATTTACACACGGGTGTCAGATGGCAGACGTATGCGTGCTTCTTGTCGAGGATGACAATATTATAGCCAAGGTCGCCGAATGGCGGCTGAAGAACCTCGGATATACCCTGTGCGGGAGGGCGACCACCGGGGCGGAGGCGATGGAGCTCGTGGTCCGGAACAAGCCCGATATCGTCCTCATGGATATCAACATCAAGGGCGATATCGACGGGATCGAGACGGCAAAGATGATCAAGAAGGGCTTCAATATCCCGGTGGTGTACGTTACCTCCCACTCGGACGGCCCCACGCTCGAGCGTGCGAAAGAGACCCACCCGGACGGCTTCATAATGAAACCGTTCGAGGACAACGACCTCCGGGTCGCCATAGAACTCGCCCTGAAAAAATAACCGGAGTCCGGACCGTCAGAGCTGGATGATGGAATTCTCTTTCTTCCTCCTCGCGGAGGCCTGGTAATCCCTGAGCTTCTGGGCCGGTATCCCTGCTGCATCGGAAACTTTTGCCTCGTCGGCGGCGATGAGTGTCTCGGTGTCGATGATGCCGGCGCGGGAGAGGCGGTCGACGGCGGATTCCGTAAGGCCCCTGATCGCGAGGAGTTCTTTTCTTCCCCGTTCGATCTGGATCCTCGATAATTTCACCGGTACCGGGCGTTTGAGGTGCCGGCAGACGATCTCCACGTGCCTGCTCACCGTTCCGGGGCTCATGCCGGTCTTTCCGGCGAGCGTCTCGGCCGGCAGGGTGCAGAACATCTCCGGGTCGGTTATCCCTGCGGCCAGGTATTTTTTCAGGCTTACCGCGGGGATGCCCGTCCCCTTGAGGACCTGCCCGTAATATACGATCCGGGCGGCGGCAAGGATCTTCTCTCCCTCCTCATCGCCTATCCCGGCTTTTTTCAGGAGCGGCACATCCGCGTTGACGATCGCTGCGAGATCGGTGATCCCTTCCTCCCTGAGGGCAGTCAGGATCTTCGCGTAGCTCCTCCCCTTCCGGGGGATCAGGTTGTCGCGCATGAACTTTCGGAATTCCGAGCGGCGGCGGAGCTTTTCGAGGACCAGCGCCGCATCCGCAACGATCCTGGCGGAACGTTCGTCGGAAATTTCCAGGCGCCTGGCAAGAACGTCGGGAGGGCTGCGGGCCAGTTCCGCAACTGAATAGATGTTCTTTTTCTGCATTACTGCTATGAGACCATCGTCGAGCGACGGGATCTCCTTCAGGGACTCGAGGTTCGAGTTGATATGGTGGCAGAGGGGGCACCCGATGTCCCACGGGCGGGCGCCTTTCCGTACCAGGCGCACGAAGTTGAGGTGGTGTTTGTCGCAGACTTCGTCGGTCCGGACCGCCCACCCCCATTGTGCCGTGGGGAGCCCGATGTTGAACGTGCACTCGGGATAGCACGAACAGCCGATGAACTGGGTATTCCCCCGCATGTGTTTGATGGAGAGCATCCCCCCGCAGACCGGGCATTTGCCGAGGTTGAGTTCCTCCGCGGTCCTCCCCCTGATGTCATCGCCGATAACCTGTTCATTCGCCTCGAGCTGGTCGAAAGCCCTGTGCAGCATGGTCCGGGATTCCTTTATGACATCCTCGCGGGTCCGGGCCTTCTCCTTTATCTGCTGCATGTGGGCCTCTATCGTCTGGGTCATGTCGGGCCGGGTGATCATGTCAGCGTGCTGTTCGAGGGATTCGGTGACCACACGGCCGACAAGCGTGGGCTTCATTGGGTTCCCCTCGACGTACTTCCGGGAGACCAGTTTTGCGATGACCTCGTGCCGGGTGCTTTTTGTGCCGAGGCCGAGTTCCTCCATCCGCTGGATGAGCCTGCTCTGGGTGTACCGCGCAGGCGGCTGGGTCTCCTTTTCTTCGAGCGTGACTTTTTTCACGGGAAGGTTCTCCCCGGCCTCGAAATGGGGGAGGATGACCTCCTTTGCCTCTGAGAACGGGTAGACCGCGTGCCATCCTGGTTCGAGAAGCTGCCCGCCCGTGGTCGTGTACTCTTCACCGCCAGCAGAGAAGAGGATCTTCAGCGTCTTCCACTGTGCGTCCGGGGAGAGTGTGGCAAGGAACCTCCGGAGGACAAGCTCGTAGATACGGAACGCATCGTCGCCGATCGCTTCCCGGGCCACCGGCCCGGTCGGGTGGATAGGCGGGTGATCGGTGGATGATTTCTTCCCCCGGGTCGGGGCAGGCCTGCGGTTGGCCATCACCCGCTCGACATCTTTTTTGAACGGAGAGTTCCTGATCATCTTCAGGATCCCGTCCAGGTCGAGGGACGGGGGGTAGACCGTGTTGTCCGTCCTTGGATAGGAGATGTACCCGTTCATGTACAGGTCTTCGGCGATCCGCATCGCGTTTGCCGCTGAGAACCCGAGCCGGGCTGCGGCGACGATATAGGTGGTCGTGTCAAATGGCGATGGCGCCCGGTCCTGCTTGCTCCCGGCCTTCACGTCGGTGACAACGAGAGGGGCCCTCGAGCGGTCGCGGGCAGCCTCCGCAACAGCTTTTTCGTGGAACCGGCCGTTGGTGTGCCGGGCCTCGATCCCTTCGCCGGCCTTCTCGGTCAGGAGCGAGAGCTGCCAGTATTTCTCCGGGACGAAGGCCTCGATCTCTTTCTCCCGGTCGACTATCATCGAGAGAGTCGGGCTCTGGACCCTGCCGACAGAGAGGATATTCTGCCCGCCCCGCTTAGCGGCAAGCGAGATGAACCGGGTGAGCGATGCACCCCACATGAGGTCGATGGACTGCCGGGCCTCCCCTGCCGCCGCAAGCGCGAAGTCGAGATCCGTGGTATGGGAAAAGGCATGCCCGAGTTCCTGGGATGTGATCGCCGAAAACCGTGCCCGGTCCACCGGCACTTTCGGGTTGACGGCCCGCACGAGCTCGTATGCCTCTTTCCCGATCAGTTCTCCCTCGGTATCGAAGTCGGTCGCAATGGTGACGCGATCGGCCTGCCGGGCCAGTTTCTGGAGGAGGGAGACGATCCGGGGTTCGGTAGGCCGCTTGACAGTCTTCGCATCGATCAGGCTCCGCGGCGTGTATTCGTCGCTGCGCCAGTTCTGGTACCCCGGTTCGAAGTCGATCTCGACGACATGGCCCCGCAGCCCAACGGTGGTCGTGTCGCCGAACGTATAGGTCGAGACCCCGGCGTCCTTCCGCTCGGTGATCTTCTTTCCGTGGCCGAGGATCTCCGCAATACGCCGGGCCGATATGTTCTTTTCCGCAACGATCAGGTACACGGGCGTTACGCCTCCCTGCTTTTGAGAGCTTCGGCGAGCATCCGGTTGAGTTCTCCGGGATCGGCCCTGCCCCTCGTCTTCTTCATGACCTGGCCGACGAGGAAGTTGAGGGCGCCGCTCTTCCCGGCCCGGTAGTCCTCGATCGCTTTTTCGTTCTCGCGGATGGCTTCAGCGATGGCGGCCGCGATCGCTCCCGTGTCCCCCCTTGTCATTCCCAGGTTCAGGCGCTTCACGATTGAAACAGCAGGCTCAACGGTCTCCTTTTTCAGGCGCTGGTCGAGCATCACCCGGAGCACCTCGATAGCGCTCTTGTCGGTGATGCTCCCCGCCTTGATGAGCGCCAGAAGATCTGCAAAACCGGCAGGCTCTACCGGATCGATGGTCATGTCCCGGTAGTTGAGTTCCCCGATAAGGGTATCGGCAACCCATGTCGCTGCAAGGGCCGGGAGGCCCGGAAGGTCTGCAGCGACCACCGCCTCGTAGAAGTTGGCGAGCTTGTAATCCCCGGTGAGGGTGCGGGCGTGGTTCAGCGAGCAGCCGTACTGCGCGATGAACCGTTCCCTCCGGGCGTCCGGCAGCTCGGGGAGAATGATTCCGTCGACCCAGTCCCGGATGAAGAGCGGGCGGAGGTCCGGCTCCGGGAAGTACCGGTAGTCGTGCTCCTGCTCCTTGGACCGGGCCGCCTGCGTGCTCCCCTGAGCCTCGAGGAAGTGCCTGGTCTCCCGGTTCACTTTCTGTCCCCGGCGGATCAGGTTCTTCTGCCGGGCTATCTCGAAGGTCAGCGCCTTTTCCACCCCCTTGTACGAGGTGATGTTCTTCACCTCGACGCGCTCGCTTCCCCGGATGGAGATGTTTGCGTCGACCCGGAGAGAGCCTTCCTTCTCACTGTCGAAGACGCTCAGGTATTCGAGCGTGGCCCGGAGCTTGTTTAAGAACTTCCGTGCTTCCTTCGGAGAGCGCATATCGGGCTCGCTGACAATCTCGATAAGCGGGATGCCGGCGCGGTTGTAGTCGACGAGGGAATATTTCCCGCGTTCGGTATTGCCCATGTGGACGAGCCTGCCGGGGTCTTCCTCGACATGGATCCGGGTCAGGCGGATCTTCCGTTCCCCTCCTTCGTCGCTCTCGATCTCGAGGTAACCTCCCTCAGCGAGCGGCTTGTCGTACTGGGTGATCTGGTAGGCTTTGTCGAGGTCGGGATAGAAATAGTTCTTCCGGGAGAATTCGGACTCATGGAGCACAACGCAGTTGAGCGCCTTTGCCACCCGCATCGCGAACTCGATAGCGCGCCGGTTCAGGACCGGCATTGCGCCCGGCAGGCCGAGACAGACCGGGCAGACATGGGTGTTCGGCCCGTCGTCCCGGTAATCGGTCGAGCAGCCGCAGAAGAGCTTGCTCTTCGTATCGAGCTGGCAGTGCACCTCGAGACCGACGATCACCTGCTCTTCCACTCAGACCACCGCCTGCTCGTACGCGTACGCGACATCAATTACCTTCTCGTCGGCAAACGGCCTTCCCATGATCTGGAGCCCGACCGGCATTCCCCGGACCCTGCCGCAGGGGACCGAGATTGCCGGGATCCCCGCGAGATTCGCGGGGACCGTGAGGATATCGGAGAGGTACATCGACAGCGGGTCGCTCTTCTCCCCGAGCCGGAACGCTATCGTCGGCATCGTCGGCCCCGCGATCACGTCAGCTTCCGAGAAGATCCGGGCGAAGTCTTTCCGGACGTTCTCCCGGGCAATCTGGGCCTTTGCATAATATTTCCCGTAGTACCCGGACGAGAGAGCAAACGTGCCGAGCATAATCCTTCTCCGTACTTCCACGCCGAACTTCCCGCTCCGGACTTCGCGGTAGGCCTCGTGCCAGGATTTTTTTACGTCCGCAGCGGGGCCATACCGGACCCCGTCGAACCGTGCGAGGTTGGAGCTCGCCTCGCTCATGCAGGTGACATAGTACGCGGCGAGCGCGTATTCCATGGAGGGGATGCTGCACGGGACCGTGGATGCGCCAAGCTCCTCGAGCGTGGTTATGGCGGTCCGGACGGACCCGGCAATATCGTTGTCCACGCCGGGGCCGAAATATTCGGCCGGTATCCCGATCTTCAGGCCGCGGATATCCGCAGAGGGCCTATGGGAATAGGGCCGGTCGTGTGAGGTCGAGTCCCGGCGGTCATGCCCCGCGATAACCCCCATGAGAGATGAGACGTCGCTTACCGTCTTTCCCATTGGCCCGATCTGTTCGAGCGAGTTTGCATAAGCGATGAGGCCGTACCGGGACACCCTCCCGTACGAGGGCTTGAGGCCGACGATCCCGCAGAAGGCGGCGGGACACCGGATCGATCCCCCCGTGTCGGTTCCGAGGGCCATTTTTACCATGCCCGCCGCGATGGCTGCGGCGCTCCCGCCGCTCGACCCGCCGGGCACCCGCCCGGTGTCGCAGGGGTTTCTGGTGGGGCCGAACGCGGAGTTCTCGGTGGTCGTGCCCATGCCGAACTCGTCCATGTTGGTCTTTCCGGCGATGGCCGCCCCCTCCTGCCTGAGGAGCGCCACTACATGGGCATCGTACGGGGGCACATACCCCTCGAGAATCCTGGATGCACACGTCGTTGCGATCCCCTTTGTTGATATATTGTCCTTGACGGCAACTGCAACCCCCGCGAGTTTTCCGTCACCCCCGCAGGGATTTTTGCAGATCTTCAGAAATGCATTATACCGGTCATCAGGGTCGAAGGCGACGGTCTTCTCCATCACATCACCCTCGGAGCCTTGATAAAGCCGTCTTCTTCCGCCCCTGCATTCTTCAGCACTTCTTCGCGTGGCAGCGAGGGTTCCACGAGGTCTTCGCGCATGATGTTCCTGAGCCCGTGCGCCGCGGCGGGTTCGCCGTTCACCCGGTCGAGGATATCGAAGTATTCCAGAATTGCATTGAACTGGTGGGTAAAAGCGCCCAGCTCTTCTTCCCGTATCCCGATATCGGCGAGTTCCCCGATATGCTGTACCTCTTTTTCACTGACCATGGTGCTCCCTGCTGATCCGGTCTAAGTACCCTTGTACCGACGTTTTATAACCATTGCGCCGTGCGAGCCGCTGGAGTTCCCTTGCAACCCCGCTGCCGTACTGCATCGCTTTCTTTTCGTACCATGCGAACTCTGCAGTGATATAACGTTCTGCAACCTCCCTGAGCGCGATCTTCCTCTTCCCCCCGCAGACTTTTGCAGCGCACGGGATCGCCCGGGCTGCGCGCACGACCCGGAGGTCGAGGTAGGGCATGGAGAGGTAGCACCCGAAGAGCCCGGCGACCGCCTGGTCGCGCAGTGCCTGCAGTTCGAGCCCCTCAAAATCGCGGGCAAGGTCGGCCTCAAGCGTAGCGGTCTTCAGGTACCGCGAGTATCCCCCGAAAAGCTCATCGGCTCCCTGTCCCGTGAGAACCCTGCGGTACCCGAGTTCTCCCGCCCACTCCGCGATGAAGTACTGGGTCAGGGCGATGCCGGTATTGACCGGATCTTTTTCCGGGATCGTCTCCAGGACCCGGGGGAGGGCCTCCTCTATACTCTCCGGGGAGATCACGACAGCGGTGCAGTCGAGACCGAGTGCGTGCGAAACGAGGCGGGCCCGGGAGAGATCGTGCGAGCCGGCGACCCCCACTGCCACGCATTCGCGCCGGGCAAGGAAGGCGACGAGCGCGGAGTCAACGCCACCGGAGAGTGCGGTCACCCCCTCGTCGCTGCGGAGGGCGACCGAAGAAACGATGGCTTCATCGAGAGGAAGCTCCGGGACATCGGGGATGATCGTCCCCTGCGGCTCGTCACCGCAAAGGACCGTTCCCTTCGGGCAGTCTCCCCGCATTATCCCGAAGTGGTCCCGCGCCCGGCACCCGTTCCAGGCGAGGAAAAACTCGCCGCCGAACCGTCGGATCGCTGCCGGACGGTGCATGACGATATCCCCGATCTCGGGAAGGGCGAGCCTTCGCCCGTCCAGTTCAACCCAGCCGGATAGTGTCGGTGTACTCATGAGCAGTCCTTTGGTGCGTGCGATCGTTCACAAACAGTGCTTTTGCAATCCCTTAAAACATATCTTTCAGGCTGGTGAAAATAAAAGGAGGCAACCTGAGAGACCCTGGACAGAAAATATCTTCTTATATACGGTTTTTTTGTCCCCCAAAAGGACCGATGAAATCATTTTTTGCATACCAGTGCCAATAACAAAGAGAGCGCGAGGGTAGCTAAGCCTGGCCAACGGCGCCGGACTTAAGATCCGGTCTCGAAGGAGTTCGTGCGTTCGAATCGCACCCCTCGCATTTCGCAGGTATTTAAAAAAATTTTGCCGACCGGTCATCGGGATCTGCCTTCCGGGAAGAAGATCACGAAATGGTCCAACGGGTTCAACCAGCCTGTCCCCGCCTCCAGACAGGAATCCCTCCATACCTTATCAGCCGTATCCGGTGGTAAGGGATGGATTTTACTCCCGTTGCGGTAGTGACCTCAAAATAATACGCTTCGAGATCCCGGATATCCGCCCCCCCCGCGCACGAGCAGTCCGATGGGGCGCCGCGGTCGGCATACCAGATCCTGACCTTCGGGAAAGCAAACCTCGCATCATGCCGGAATTTCAGGAGCAGTTCGTGGCTTCTGAGCATCGCGATCCTCACCGAAATTATCATTTTCCCCGTGCTGAAGTTTTCATCCGCATACCTGGTAAAAGGCTCCTCCTTATCCTTCGGGTGAGAGCCGGCAGCAATCCGCAAGAGCGCATGCAGGGATCAGGTTTCACCATATGCCAGGACCACCGTGATATTATCGTCGGAATCGTTCTTGAGCGCCGCCTCGATCAGCTCCCCGCACGACGAATCGAGGTCCCTTCCGTTCCTCAACACGATCTCGCATATCCAGCCCACCTTCACATAATCGTGGAGCCCGTCCGAAGTCAGGAGGAGATACGAACCGGCAAGATCGCCTTCATAGAGGTCCGGCTTTATCCCCCCCTCGGGATCGCCAAGGGCCTGGGTAAGCACGTGGGATCGCGGATGGCGCCAGGCCTCTTCCGGAGAGATATCCCCCGAATCGACGAGCTCCTGGACATAGCTGTGATCTTTCGTCACTTCCAGGACGTCCGCGGAGATCAGGTGGGCGCGGGTGTCGCCCACATTGATGATGGTGCCGCAGAGCCCGCTGTCAATACATGCCGCGGTGAGGGTCGTTGCCATCCCTCGCTCTTCCGCCATGCCGGCTGCCCGTGCGCGGATCAGCGCATCCGCAGCGGAGACCGCCTGTTTCAGCAGGGTTTTCGGGTCCTGCCCTCCGGTGCGAAAGGATTTTCTTACGCAGTCGATTGCTATGCTGCTTGCTACCTCGCCGGCCGCGTGGCCGCCAAGGCCGTCGGCAACCGCGAAGACCCAGTAGCCGCCGATCTTTTCCGCACAGAATGCGTCCTCATTGATATCCCGCTGGCCTTTTTCAGACCTCCCGGAATAGCGCACACTGTTCACAGTTTTTCTGATGATGCAGAACGAGTTATTGGTTGTGGTTGCCGAAAGGATAGCCGGCCCCTGTCCCACTACTCCTGAAAAACCTGTTTTTTACTCTTCCTATGTTCCCTTGCGCGGAGGAAAAAAATGCTGCCCGGTGCCGCTGCATATCCTGCTGTTCGGGACAGTCCTCCCCTCAGGTCCCCGGATGGCTGATGACTTCAGCAACCCTCCCGACATTTCCGTCGCGCAGCCGTACTTTTATGCCGTGGGGATGGGTGGCGGACCCGGTAAGGATCTCCTGCACGACCCCCCGGGTCTTTTTACCGGTCCGCTGGTCCTCTTTTTTGATGATGTCAACGACATCTCCTGCCGCAATCGATGCGCGGTTCTTCCCGCTCCTGCCTGATGCCGGTAACATAATGCCAGAACTCCCCTTGACTTTTTGCGGATCTCTTCTTTGGGGCAATGCAGCGTTTCCCCGAAAAGGGGGTCAGGGATTCATCGCGGGCGCGTCGTAATACCCGTTCCGGTCCACCAGGACTCCCGCTGCGGTGCCCCATCCGTTGCTCCGGCCGATGAAGGTCACGGTAAAACCGGCAGTATACCGGTTGAACTCCGGCCCGAAGATCTTCCAGTCGTTCCTGCCGGTCAGCGACGTGGTGATCGTCACCGAGGCATTCTCGCCGGCCTCGTAATCCGCGTAGACCGGGATATGGTATTCAAAACATTCCGGCATACCGATGTCCGTTGTGCCCGCAAGGCAGGGAACCCGCCGGAGATCGTCCACCGGCCGGAACATCGTCCCATTGCCTATCGGGTCTGCAGTCTCGATCCGGTGCCTATCTGTGGAGTTAACCGCGAGGGTAATGACGACCGGTGCCTGCGACCCCCCGGTGACCGGCCCGGGGATAGAACGGGCCGTAATTTTTACGAGCGTGGTCTTTCCGGTATCGTAGAGTATTGCCGTCCAGTTCTCCGGAAGGCCGGAGACATTGCCGGCACTGAAATCTTCGATGATGGGTGAATTCCCGCCGCGGTCTTCCGGGACCGGGATGAAGAACGTAGCGTTCACGAGGGTGCTGTCTGTGGATAACGAGAGGTTATACGTAAAGCTGCTCTCAAGGGACGCCCGATAGGAGCTCTCTATGAACCCGTTGTACGCAATCCCGGCGATAAATCCGCAGAGAATTACGATGAACGCCGCGAGGACGATTCTGATGACACTATCCACGATCCATCACTCCTGTCCTGAAACGGGGGGCGGCTGAGCGGTCCTTCTGCCGCTGTCGTTTCGTTGCCGGATGAAGGATATGCGGCTCCGGGATTGAATACCTGTCGCTGAGGGAGTTTTGCATCTTTTCTTTCCTGCTCTCCGGAGCCGTTTCCCTGCACCGTACCTTTTTTACTGGTGGAGAAAAACTACAATACCATGGAGACAGCGCCCCCTTTCGTCCTCCGCAATGTTACGCTCCCCTCATCCCGGGTTGCCGATATCACGATGGAGAAGGGGAAGGTCGTCCATGTCGGATCGTCTGCGGCATCCCTTCCGGGAACGGAGTGCAGCGGGTGTATTGTCCTGCCGGCAGCGGTCGATATGCACGTCCATATGAGGGGGGGCGCACAGGCTCACAAGGAAGACTGGTTATCCGGGAGCAGGAGCGCGATTGCAGGCGGCGTTACCGTTGTCGTGGACCAGCCAAACACGGTGCCGCCCATCGCGTCGCCCGGTGTTTTTCACCTGCGGGTGCAGGATGCAAAAGACCATTCATGGTGCCACTTCGCAGTCAACAGTGCGGTCTCTGCTGAGATCCCCTTCGATGCCATGTGGGAGGCAGGGGCGATGGCGTTCGGGGAGACTTTCTATGCCCCCTCAAGCTACGGTGAAGCGATAGGGGACGAGGCGCTCTCGCTCTCCCTCAGCCGCATCCAAGCGCTCGGCGGGATCGCAACGATCCATGCCGAACAGATCAGCCCCGGGCCGGATACCGGCATGGAAAGCCATGACGCCAGGCGATCCGTTGCAGGAGAAGTACGGGCCGTTGAGGCGGTCAGGCGTCTCAATTCCGAAAGATGCCGCCTGCACTTCTGCCACCTCAGCTCGGCTGAGTCGATCGGGGCCGCTTCGGGTTCGGTCGAAGTGACGCCACACCACCTCTTCCTCTCGCGGGAGAATTTTCCCGAAACAGACGCCCACGGGAAGGTTAATCCTCCCGTCCGGTCCGAAAAGGTGAGGAGAGCGCTTGCCGCGTGCTGGGACAGGATCGATGTCATCGCTTCCGATCATGCCCCGCACACGGGCGCTGAGAAGGACCGGGAGTTCTCCGATGCACCTCCCGGAGTTCCGGGAATCGAGACTATGGTGCCGCTCCTCCTTGCCCGGGTAATCGAGGGAAAGGTCAGCCTTGCATCCGTCATCGAAAAGACCTCTCTTTCCCCGTCGGCGATACTCGGGATCCCGCGTGCCGGTTTCTCCCCCGGGGATCGGGCGGATTTTGCGATCTATCCGAAGAAAAGCTGCCGGATCTGCGCCGACATGCTCCACAGCAGGTGCGGGTGGACCCCGTTCGAGGGATTTGATGCGGTGTTTCCCGAAACGGTCGTTATGTACGGGGAAGTCGTATACCGGGGCGGCGAATTTTTCCGGGGCTCTCCGTCATGGTTCCCCGGCAGAGGTTTCGTCCGCCGCTGAAAAGCCGGACATTTTCTGCAAGGAGGGGTCCGATCCCCAAGTGCTAAATATCCCGGCCGCAGATGGAAAATGGTGCCGATACCTGCGCATCCATAGGTCCCCGGGTGATCGAATGACACGCGTCCTGAAGTGATCCACGGGACAACCCGGATGTGCGACAGGCATCGCCCGGCAGGGTTAAAACACCGGTGAAGAACGGCACCATGCCACTGGTGATCCGCGTGCGTTAATGCCGGGCGACATCTCATTACAACGGAGCGGGTATGCCGGGTTTCGCTGACGCCTTTTCTGAAGACCGGTCCGGCACGGTAGTTGCCATCGAAGTTTCTGCAGGCGCAAAGACGAGTGCATTTCCTGCAGGATACAATGCCTGGAGGAAAGCACTTGTATGCAGGGTCACCGCGCCGGCGATCGAAGGCAGGGCAAACCAGGCGATCAGCCGGCTCGTCGCCCGCGCGCTCGGCGTCCCGGTCTCTTCGGTGGTTATCGTCTCGGGAACAGGCTCGTCCCGGAAACGGGTCCTGGTCACGGGACTGACCCGGGAAGAAGCCCTCGCCCGTCTCGGCGACATTTCCTGACACCTGTTTACGCCACGACCATTGCACCGGTTATCAGGAAAAAAGCACGGACAGCCGGTTTTCAGCTGCCCGGCATCTTCCCTGGGGAACGTCAGGAACATACACTTTAAGTAATTCTGAGTGATATATAAATATTGTACCTATGATCAGGCATTACATTCATCGCATGATACATGGGGGTGCGTTTACGTGTA
>DATJBJ010000086.1:0-13623 GCA_035515395.1 Methanoregula sp.
GTCCATCACGTGGGCGGCGAACTGGTTGCTGCCCGACCACTGGTCGAAGAGCGGGGGGTCGATGTACAGGGTGGAGAGGACGAGGGAGAGCTTGGGGAGCGTGAAGACATCGGCAACGCCCGATGTTTTGGATCCCACGGCAGGGTTGTACGCGAGGGGCGTCTCCTTCAGCTGGAGGCTGTCCTGCTCGGCCTGGCTCGCGAGCGACTGGTCCCACTGGACCGGCGGGAGGCCGGCCGCGTGGCGCTGGCCGTTGATCCGGTTGAGCAGCTCCTGGATCATGGCGTGGCTGTTGTCGGTGAAGACCCCCGACGTGATGATGGCGTACGTGGAGAACGCCGCCAGCACGCAGACGATGGTAAAAGAGACCCAGAGAAACGTCTTCTTATGGGTCGTTCCCACGACATGGACGGCCTTCTTCCGGTGATGGGCCGGTGGATAATGATCTGACATAGGTTAAATCCCGTACACCTGTTGGCGGGTTGGTGGTGATATATTCCAGAAATGGCCGGGGTGATGCGAATGAACCGGTCGGTTACATGATCGAACGGAGAACATGCCATAATTCCTGCAGCGGCCGTGAAAATTCCCGGAAAACCGGTACAGCGCAGTGCAGAAAAACCGGGGGAACGAAGACCCGGAAAAACAGGGGGTTATTCGAAGAGGCGGTAGTTCGGCGCCTCGTCCGTGATGAGGATGTTGTGCGGGTGGCTCTCGGTCATGCCGGCGTTCGTGATCCGGACGAACCGCGCCTTCTGGTGCATCTCGGGGATGGTCTTTGCGCCCGTGTAGCCCATCGCGGACTTCAGGCCGCCCACGAGCTGGTACATGACCTCGCCGACATGGCCGACGTAGGGGGTCACGCCCTCAACGCCCTCGGGCACGAACTTGGTGGACCCGATGTCCTTCTTCTGGAAGTACCGGTCGCTCGACTGGCCGCCGCTCATGACACCGAGGGACCCCATGCCCCGGTACTGCTTGTAGCGCCTGCCCTTGATGGTGATGACCTTGCCGGGGGCCTCGTCCGTGCCCGCGAACATGCTCCCCATCATCACGGTGTCGGCCCCGGCGGCGATGGCCTTTGCCACGTCGCCGCTGAACCGGACGCCGCCGTCCGCGATGATCGGGATCTCCGCGTCCGACGCTACGTCGGCGACCTGGGCTATGGCGGTGATCTGGGGGACGCCGACGCCGGCAACGATCCGGGTCGTGCAGATGGATCCGGGCCCGATCCCGACCTTGAGGCCGTCGACCCCGGCGCCGCAGAGGGCCTCCGCCGCCTCCGTCGTCGCGATGTTCCCGGCAACGACGTCCGCCTTCACGCTCCCCTTGATGTCCTGGACGGCAGCCACGACCTTCATGTTGTGGCCGTGGGCGCAGTCAACGACGAGGGCGTCGACCCCGTTCTGGTCGAGGAGCTCCGCGCGCGAGAAGTCAAACGGCCCGACCGCCGCAGCCACCCGGAGGTTGCCCTTGTTGTCCCGGGTCGCGAGGGGGTACTGGCGCTTCTCGAGGATGTCCTGCATGGTGATGATGCCGAAGAGCTTTCCCTTCCTGTCCACGACCGGCAGGCGCTCGACCTTGTTCGTGTACATGATCTCGAGGGCTTTCTCCGCGGTGATGGAGTCGTCGGCCACGATGGGCTTCCGGGTCATGATCGACTTGATGTTCTCCTCGCCCTGCCGGCTGACGATGGCCCGGACGTCCCTCCGGCTGACGATCCCGATGATCTTCCCCTTGTCCACGACCGGGACCCCGCCGATGCTGTACTGCTGCATCAGCCGCTCGGCGTCCGAGACCGTCGCGTTCTCCTCGACAAAGAGGACGTCCCGCTCGATGAGCTCCTCCGCCTGCTTGACGAAGGTCACTTCCTGGAGCTCGCGCTCGGGGGTCATGTTCCGGTGGATGACGCCGATCCCGCCTTCCCGGGCGAGGGAGATCGCCATCGATGCCTCGGTCACCGTGTCCATCGCCGCGGAGACGAGCGGGATGTTCAGGCTGACGTTCTTCGAAAACCGGGACCGGGTATCTGCCTCCGAGGGTTCGAGCCAGGATGCCTGGGGCTCGAGGAGGACATCGTCAAAGGTCAGGGAGAGGGGGACTTCCAGTTTCTCGACGTACATAGATCACCTAATCATTGCAAGGGCGGTCCTGATGAGGTCTTCCCGCACGGTCGCGTTGCGGTCGCCGCCGCAGACCATCCCCCGGACCCCGATGATGTCCGGGCCGATCCGCTTCAGGGCCGCGATATCCTCAAACGTCAGCGACCCGGCCAGCGCGGTCCCGAGGCCGAGCCGGCCGTTCTCGAGGGTGAACCTGCGGAGCGCAGCCTCGTCCATGAACGCAAACGTGCTCTTCCGGTCCTTTATGCCGGTGTCCACCATCGCGTAGTCCGCACCGCAGTCGGCGGCGATCGGGGCCATCTCGAACGGCGAGATCGAGCCCATCCGCTCGTAATCGGAATAGGCCGCGATGACGACGGATTTTTTCGGGAACTCTTCCTTGACCGCCCGGACGACCGCGCTGATAACGTCGCGTGCCCGCCCGGGGCCGTCGAAGGCGAGCCCGATCTTCACATAGTCAGCCCCGGCGCATGCCGCGCCGTACGCGGCGAGCGCCGCCCCCCCGGGTTTGTACCCGAAATCGCCGATCGCCGCGCTCAGCGGCTTTGCCGAGAGCGCCTTGATCTCGCGGATCACCCACGGGAAATTGGCGCCGAGCGATCCTTCGGAGGGTTTTTTGACGTCGATGATGTCGGCGGCGGCGGAGATTCTGGCTTCTTCGACAGAACTCGGGCTGACCAACAATTGCATAAAGTTTAATGATCTTTTATCCTAATAGTGGTTGCGTTCGTCTATGGAACTGGTCCTTGCAATGGATTTGCGGCATAATCTGGTCGTACATGGCAAAAAGGGGGAGCGTACAAGCTACAAGCCGCTCGACCGGGGGTTGTCGCCGACGGCCGATCCGCCGGGGTTCATAGCGGCGATCCGGCCGAAGTTCATCTACATCGCGGATCTCGACCGGATCGAAGGGACCGGCTCCCACGACGATATCGTGGTACGGTGCGCCCGTGCCGTCGAGCGCTGTTACGTCGACCGGGGGTGCCGCTCGCCGTCGGACATGCTCGAAGGCGAGCATATCACCAATATCGTCGGGACCGAGACCGGCGGGGCCGATCTCGGGAGCTACCGCGGCGGTCTCCTGAGCGTGGACATGAAGGACGGGAAGGTAATACCTTCGGGCGGCGACCCGGCCGGCGTCCTCGCCGCAGCATCCTCGTGGGACTTCGAGGGGTGCATCCTCCTCAACATCAGTTCCGTTGGCACCGGGTCCGGGGTGGATGCGGGATGGCTCCGGAAGATGCGGTCCGCGTACGACAAAAAGCTCTTCTACGGCGGCGGGGTCGCGACGGTCAGCGACCTGGAGACGCTCAGTGCGTGCGGGTTCGACGGGGCGATCATCGCCACCGCGCTCCACAAAGGCGCTGTCCCCCTAGGATGGGTACGGAGGGGACGCTGTTGCTGATCACGCTCGAAGGGATCGACGGGAGCGGGAAGAGCACGCTCCACCAGGCGCTCGAGCCCCTGCTCGCTGACCTCGGCCCGGTCTTCACCCGGGAGCCGGGGGCGACCTGGGTGGGAGACGCGGTCCGGCGGGCGATCGCCGAGCAGATCGACCCGGTCACGGAAGCCACGCTCTTTGTCGCCGACCACGCCGCCCATCTCGCGAGGGTGGTCCGCCCCGCGCTCGCAGCGGGAAAGATCGTGGTATCGGACCGGTACAGCGACAGCCGGTACGCCTACCAGTCGGTGACGCTCGAAGGGATCGTCGGCTCGCCGGAGCAGTGGCTCCGGGCCATGCACAACGGCTGGTCGATCGTGCCGGACCGGACGTTCCTCCTCGCAATCCCCGTCGGTGAAGCGCTCGGCAGGCTGACGCCCCGGAACGGGAGGGAGCATTTCGAGAGACGGGAGACCCTTGAAAAAGTCCAGGACAACTACCTCTCCTACGCGCTGAACGAGCCCTCGCGGTTCGTGGTCGTCGATGCCCTGAAAGATCCGGAGGAGATCGCCGCCTTCGTGGCGGACGTTATCAGGCAGATGGAGAAGGACGGGAAGAGGAAGAGAGGGAAGAAGTAAGGATTCATCCCTCTGAATTTGTATCCCTAAAATCTTCACCGTGTAATCATAACCTGCGCTGCCGGGCTGCCGGTAATCCTGCGATTCTCCCCCACCAGTCGGGGGTCTGCCGACCCCGACGGGGGGCAGATGGTATTTCGTAATTTTTACAAACTGATTGGGATCCGTGCTATCTGTCGGGAACACCATTCCACGAAAATATGACAACGTATTCCCGGTAGTAAAACCGAGTGAAAATAGCGATCCCGGTAATCTGCCCGGCGAGGCCTCGACAAGACGGCCGAGCGACCCCCATCAGGGGGTGGGAACCATCGCATTATCGATGCATTTCGTAGAAAACCGGAGAAAGAATTCACAAAACGTCATAATCTAACTACTGATATCAAAAAATTGATATTCTCATTCCTTCTTCGCGATCGTCACGATGACGTCGCCGACGGTAATAACGTCGACCTTCGCGCCCTCCTCCATATAGGAGTACTTCGGGGCAAAGGCGCTTTCAGGAATTGCGACTTCACATCCGTCCACTACGATTGATGCAGGCGGGCATTCGAGTTGTGCGGGCGGGAGGGCGCTGACCGCGTCCATGAACGCCTGCCCCTGCTTCCGGAAGGTCTTGCCGATCACCGACCGGTTGAAATCGATGCCGGTGATGACCCGGTCGAGCCGGCCGGTGTCCGTCCGCCAGTGGATCTCCGCGTTGAGCGTGCGGCCGGTGTCGCCCTCGTCGGCTACCGTATGGGGGGCGTGGATGGTGATCCTGCCGAGCGGGGCGTTGAGGGCGAGGCCGGCGTCGTGCTTGTACTTCCGGACAGCGGCGACGATCCGGGCCAGCAGGTCGCCCTCCCTCCGTGCGGCCTCGTCCTCGTACGTGAAGGAGACCCACGGCTGCTTGTGGACGCTCTCCCCCCGGAAGTACGAGTAGCACTCCTCGGCAAAGTAGGGGGTGAACGGCGCGAGCATCCGGCAGAGGGCGTCGAACGCGGTGTCGAGCGCAAGGCACGCGCCCTTCCTCGCCGGATCGCCGGTGTACAGCCTGCCCTTGACGAGCTCGATGTAGTTGTCTGCGAGGACGTCCCACGCGAACTCCCGGATGGCCTTGAGGGCGGTGTCGAACTGGTAGGCCTCCATCGCATCGCTGACGACCTGGATTGTATCGGAGAGCCGGACCAGCAGCCAGCGGTCGGCGAGCGCAGTCACTTCTCCCTTCGGGTCCACGCCCTCCCTCTCCAGCTGGATGAAGGCGAACTTCGCGATGTTCCACATCTTGGTCTGGAACCGGGAGGCGGCGACCACGTCGTTCCAGTTGAACATGATGTCGGAGCCGGTCGCCGCGCCCATCGCCCCCCACTGGCGGAGCGCATCGGCGCCGTATTTCGCGAGGATCTCCTCGGGAACGATGATGTTGCCCCGGCTCTTGCTCATCTTGAACCCGTCCTCTCCGAGCACCATGCCGTTGACGAGGATCTCGTCCCAGGGCCTCTTGCCGGTCAGGGCGACCGACCGGAGGATGGTGTAGAACGCCCAGGTCCGGATGATGTCGTGGCCCTGCGGCCGGATCTGTGCGGGGAAGATCTTCGGGGCCCCGTTCCCGTCCCAGCCGGTAATATTGAGTACCGAGATCGAGGAGTCCATCCAGGTGTCCAGCACGTCTTCTTCCCCGGTGAAATCCGTGCCCCCGCACTTTTTGCAGGGGTGCTTCGGTTTTGTCGTGGTCGGGTCGACCGGGAGCTCCTTCTCGTCCGGGACGGCCATCTCCCCGCATTTTTTGCAGAACCAGACCGGGATCGGGGTCGCGAAGATCCGCTGCCGGGAGATGCACCAGTCCCACTCCATCTGGTCGATCCAGTTCTCCATCCGGAGGAGCATGTGCTCCGGGTACCACGCGATCTGGTGGGCCGCGTTCCGGATCTCGTCGGGCTTGATCTTCACGAACCACTGCCGTTCGGAGAGGATCTCGATCGGGGTCTTGCAGCGCCAGCAGGTTCCGACCCGCTGCGGCAGGTTCTCCTGCCGGTTCAGGATCTTCTGCTCCTTCATGTCGGCGAGGATGGCCGCCCTGCATTCGGCAAGGGTGAGCCCCCGGTATTTCCCGGCGATCCCGGTCATCCTGCCCCTGCGATCGATCGCTTTCCGGAGCGCGAGGTCGTGCTGCTTCCACCAGTGGACGTCCTGCTTGTCGCCGAACGTGCAGATCATGACCGCCCCGGACCCGAACGCGGGATCGACCGCCTCGTCCTGCACGACCGGGACGTCGTGGCAGAAGAGCGGGACTTTCATCGTCCTCCCCCGGAGATCGCGGTACCGTTCGTCGGAGGGGTGGACCGCTACCGCCACGCACGCCGCGAGGAGTTCGGGGCGCGTGGTCGCGATCTCCACCCCGTCGAAGTCGAAGTAGTTGAGGGTCGTGTCCCGGTCCTCGTACGCGACCTCGGCGAACGCGATCGCGGTCTCGCACCGGGTGCAGTAATTGACCGGGTGCTCGCTCTGGTAGATGTAGCCGGAGGCGAGCATACGCAGGAAGGAGAGCTGCGTCCTGCCGTAGTACGCCGGCATCATCGTGATGTACTCGTTCGACCAGTCGGTGGAGAAGGCCATCCTCCGGAGCGTCTGGCGCATCTGGGCGATGTTCTTCTCGGTGAGCTCCCGGCACATCCGCCGGAACTCCTCCCGGGAGACATCGTTCTTGGTGATATGGTTGAGCTCCTCCACCTTGACCTCGGTCGGGAGGCCGTGGCAGTCCCAGCCCTGCGGGAACATGACATTGTAGCCCTTCATGCGCTTATAGCGGGCAAAAAAATCGATATAGCACCAGTTCAGCGCATTGCCGATGTGGAAATTGCCGGTGGGGTAGGGCGGCGGGGTATCGATCACGAACTGCGGTTTTCCGGACGTGCGGTCAAAATAGTTATCCTCGTCCCGCCAGGTTCTGCGCCAGCGCTCCTCCACCCCGGCAAAATCATAGTTCTTGGGCAGTTGGTCAGATGGAACCATTCCGCAGATGTTTGGCTGTGAAATAAAATATAGTGATCGCAAAAAGCCGCCAGGCCCCGCGGGAGACGCAGGCAAAACCTGCAAAGAAAGCAGCCCTGCCCGCGGTGGGTGAGAGTACGAGACAAGGCTCTTCTGCGTTGACGATCAAGTACCTCAGCAATGGTGCGACAGCGGGGCCTTGGCTATGCATCGGCGCTTGCCGGTCTGTCGATCCTCATCGGTCCCTACGTGACCCCGATGTGGCTGATGGGCCTCATCGTCATCCTCTTTTCCCTCATTCTCTTCCGGATCTTCGATACGAAATACCTCAGTTACGCGATCTGTGCGCTCGCCGCCCTGTACGGCGTGGGGCTCCTCCCCTTCTTCGTCTTCGCAACGTCGCTCGCGATGCTCGTCCTCGGCGAGCTGGTCTTCCAGACCGGTGCCGACGACCTGAACACGTACCTGTATTACATCATAACGACGGCCTGGGCCGGCGTGCTCGTCATGGCATACCTCCACGAGAAGGCGATCCTCACGATCATCTTCGGGATCATCGCCGCGGTCCTCCTCAAGGTCATCCTCCTGAAGTACGAGGACTCGCTCGTGATCGAGGCGATCGGCATAGCCATGACCATGTGGCTGATCGAGGAGCTCAACTACCAGGCGAACCTCCAGCTCGTGGTCGGTGCGGTCATCGTGGGGTTCACGTTCGGTTATTTCGCCTTCCGGGCAAAGACTGCCGACCTCTCCGGGCTCTTCTCAGCCGCCCTCGTGGGCATCATCCTCCTCGTCTTTGCCAGCGCTTCCTGGTTCATCATCATGCTCGCCTTCTTCATCCTCGGGTCGGCGGCGACACGGTACAAGTACGAGTACAAGAAGAAGATCGGGGTCGAGCAGGGGCAGAGCGGGGCGAGGGGATACCGGAACGTCTTTGCCAACGGCATCGTGGCCGCGGCGGCGGCCGTCCTCTTCGGGGTCTTCCAGCAGCCGGTCTTCATCGCGATGTACGTGGGGTCGGTGGCGACCGCAGCTGCAGACACCCTCGCCTCCGAGATCGGGGTCACCGGCGGGGTTCCGTACATGATCACCACGTTAAAAAAGGTCCCGATCGGGACGAACGGCGGGGTGACCATAACCGGCGAGAGCGTCGCACTGCTCGGGGGCCTTGCCGTATCGGCGGTGGCATACCTCCTCCATGTCATCACCCCCGAGATGGCGGCCATCTGCACCCTCGCGGGGTTCATCGGGACAAACCTCGACAGTCTCGTGGGTGCCACCCTCGAAAACCGCGGCTTCCTCGGGAACGCCGGGACGAACCTCCTCGCAACGGTCGGCGGCGGGTTGTTCGCGGCGGCGCTGTTCCTCGCCGTCCCCCGGTAAATATGCCATCAGGTGACGATAAAAAACCCCGCGGGGGTTTTGTTGTTTTCTGTTCGGGAAAATATTTGACCTGAATCCCCGGCAGAACAGGATTTCCTCCAACCGAATCTTTCCGGTCTCCCGGTATAAAATACGATTGAATTTTAAAAGAGAGACCGTCGGGGCTAATACTTGTACCAGCGCCCCTTGCTGTCGTACTCGCCGGTCGTCGCCTGCTGCCGGATGGAAATGAACCTGCCGGAGACGGCCCTGAAAAAGACCATCTTGTAGCTGTACAGGACCGGGATGAGGAGGGTCACCCCGATAAAAATGACCCCGGCGGTGACCCAGACGCCCGTCGGGCCGACAAGGCCGATGAGCTGGTCGGTGGTGAACGCCTGGATCTGCGTCTCGTTATAGCCGGTGAGCGGCTGGAGCTTGTCGTAGAGGGCGGCCTCCCACAGGAGCATCATCGTGAATACGACGAGGACGAGGACCCCGGCGCTGATGAGGAAGAATACGGCAACCTCCCCGGTGCGGTGCACCACGATCTGGACGCTCCGCGCGACGGACTCGAAGACGCGGCGGTCTTCAAAGACCGCTGCGGTGTCGAAGAAGAAGGTGAGCAGGAAGACCGGGACGGCTGTTATGACGAACACGAACGACAGGACCGATTCATCCGACGAGAACCCCGCGAGGGTCAGGGTGACCATGGCAACCATGAAGATCAGGATCAGGACGAAGACGATGACCAGCTGGGGGAGGAGGACCCGGAAAAACGACCGGATCCCCCCGGAGAGGAGCGATCGGACCCCGGTCTCACCGTTTTTTACGACCTGCAGCATGCCCGCGATGAAAAAGAAGAGAACGAGGGCGCAGATGACGAAGAGCCTGCCGACAAAGAAGGTGCCGGTGAGGTTGTAGAGGATCCACAGCCCGGCGCAGACCGCCCCCCCTGCTATCCCGGGGAGCCAGAGCACCGGATTCTTCCCGAGGAGCCTGAGCCCCTCCCTCAGTTCAGCAACCGCCATTCGTCACCGCGCCCTCGGCATGGCGACGATCTCCCGGACCTGGAGGTCGAAGAAGTTCGCCGTATGGGCCGGCCTGATCACGCAGACGGTGTCGGCGCCGCTTGCCGTCCCCCCGGCTGCGACAACCTCCTTTTCGGGATCGATGGCCCCCTGGTCTGCCGCGATGAGCACGCACTCCACCGCCACTTTGAGCCCGACAGCAACGACCCGGCGGAGGGCCTCGGCGATCGCCTCCGTCCGCGATCCGCCGCTCACCTTGGGCGACCGGGAGAGCGCCCGCTCAAGCCCCGAGAGGACGTGCGTCCCGGTTACGATCCGCACCCCCTGCTTCTGCAGCCGTGCTGCGGTGTCTTTCGAGAACTCCCATATGCCGGGTTTTGTAAAGCCCACGACATGGGTCACGACAATAAGGCGGAGGCCGGACCCCTTCATCGCGTCGAAGAAGGTCTCCGCAGTGGCGCCCGTCGTGCTAGCCACGACGACGGTCCCGATCCCGAGCTCCTTTGCCCGCTCCACCGCGAACCGTGCAGCGTCCGCGGTGTTGGCCTCCCCGGGCGCATCGAAATAATAGGTATTCCTGGTGGTAAACGACATACTTACATTTTAATAAGCAGCGATGAAAAACTTTGTCAGATTGGCAGACCGGCACAAACCCTGTCGCATATGCAAAGATGCGAAACCCGGGGACCGGAAACAACGATCCTGTTTGTCACCCTCCAGGAGCCCTCCATGATCACCTTAGCCCTCGCAGGTAAGCCGAATTGCGGTAAATCCACTTTTTTCAAGGCCGCAACCATGGCAGATGTTGAGATAGCAAATTACCCGTTCACCACCATCAACCCCAACTTCGGCGTGGCCTACGTCAGGACGCCCTGCGCGTGCAGGAGCCTGCACCTTGCCTGCAGCCACTGTACCGGGGGGGTCCGGTTCGTGCCGGTGAACCTCATAGACGTTGCCGGCCTCGTCCCCGATGCCCATAAAGGGAAGGGCCTCGGCAACCAGTTCCTCGATCACCTCCGCCAGGCGGATGCCATCCTCCATATCGTGGATGCGAGCGGCGGGACGGACGCCGAGGGGAACCCGGTGGAGATGGGGAGCCACGATCCCCTGGAGGATGTGAAGTTCCTCGGCTACGAGATGACCATGTGGGTCTACGGCATTCTGGAGAAGCACTGGACCCGGATCAGCCGCCAGTCCCAGGGAAAGGGCTCGGCGATCCAGCAGGGGATCGCGGAGACGTTCGCCGGTCTCGGGATAACGCACGAGGACGTCCGCGACGCGGAGCTCAGGTTCAAAATAGACTTTGTCCACGCGACCATGGAAGATCTCGTCCCGTTATGCGCGGAGATGGTCAGGATCTCCAAACCCATGCTCGTTGTCGGCAACAAGTTCGACCAGTCGCCGGAACACCTCCGCAATAAGCTGGCGGGGGCGGATGTTGCTTTTGCGAGCGCCGCTTCCGAGCTCGCCCTCCGCAACGCCGCCGCTGCGCACCTGGTCACCTACCTGCCGGGGGATCCGGCGTTCGGGATCGCAGACGAGGCGTCGCTCTCCGCTCCCCAGAAAGCGGGCCTTGCGAAGATCGCGGAAGTCATGAAGCAGAACTGCGGGACGGGGGTGCAGCAGGCGATCAACCGCGCCGTCATGGACCTGCTCGGCATGATCGTCGTGTACCCGGTGGAAGACGAGACCCATTTCACCAACAGGCAGGGAGATGTCCTTCCCGACGCCTTCCTGATGAAGAAAGGCTCCACCCCCCACGATCTCGCCTTCCAGGTGCACACGGAGATCGGGAAGGGGTTCCTGTACGCGGTCGACGCCCGCACGAAGATGCGGATCCGGGAGAACCACGTCCTGAAGGACGGGGACGTCATCAAGATCGTCAGCGCCGCGAAGTAGGTGCGGCGGGCGGTTGCTGCAGTACGACATTTGTCGTCCGTTTGTCTGACATTTCCGCCGCTCCCTCCCCAAATCTCCGTTTAAAACCGGTTTTGGGGCTCCATTGGGGCCGTTTTCCCACAAAGTTTATAAGCAGCCAAATGAACAGAGGAACTATCGGAACAGGAGAAAGGAGGTGGAGAGATGAGCGGAGAGATCTTCCAGGCACAGGTCATCAGGAATTTCTTTGACACGATCACGGGGACCGACCGGAACATGACCCGGATCTTCATGTGCGTGATGAGCCTTGCAAAACTCCGCATGGAGCCTCCGGAGAAGATGGCGGCCCTGGTCGACCAGCTGCGCAAGAGCAGGGCGCAGAAGGAACTGTCCGTCGATATCCTGGACTACATGTGCGATGCCGCAAACTCGCTGGAAATCCGGAGCGTCCAGACCGCGTTCGGCGTGCGGGATATAAAGGAAGTCGCGCAGGACTTCAACGGCATAAGCATGGACAGCCTGTAGAATTTTTTTGTTTTCTCTTACAAATCTGATCCGATTTTTTAGTCCCCTCCGGAGACCGGAGGATTGCAGGAAACCGGTTTCTTTTCCTTTCGTAGTGAGGGGTCAGCTCCGAATGACGGTGGAGCAGCCCCCTGCCATCATTCAGTTCCCGGTGAAAAGGGCAGCAGTGTTCAATCAGATCCCGGGGAAAGAACGTTGCTTCTAAAAAAATTCTGTCACTTTTGAGCCGGAGAGAGGGAAACTTCTTATTCCAGCCCGAGCGCCTTCTTATACCCGGAGAGGAGCAGGACGATGAATTTCCGGTGTTCATCGAGCGCCTGCTCGTCATCCGGCGATCGGATCAGGGAAACCACGTACACGAGGATGAGCGCGTTGTTCAGGCCGAGGGTCGCCGGGTCTTCGTTCTTCTCTGCCGGAATATCGATGGCAACGAACTGCCGCTCTTCCGGGGAAAACGCCTGCGAGAGATCGGCTGTCACCTGGGAATTGCCGAGGTCCTGGGCGTTCGCCCGCACGATGAGGAGCGCTTTTTTCAGCGCGCCGTTCGCCACCCCGTCAGGGATATGTGCGAGAGCATTGTCGCACTCCCGCACCACGTTCAGGTAGAGCCCGAATTTGAAGGCAAGGAATGCAGAGGCGAGTTCGTGGGCGGTTGATTCCGGGATCGCCGCGAAGACGGGGCGCATCCGTCCGATATAACCTTCGAGAAACTGTTCCATGTTGTCCGGACCCTCCAGCGGTCGTGTTGCAGTACAGATTTAGTCTGATTACCGGCAGGATTAACCTGCCGAAAAGATCGGGAGCCTCCCCCGCAAAAAACGGCCGCCCGGAGGGTGACGGGGGCCCGCAGGATCTCCGGGAGGGGAATCTCGTCGGCCCGCCGGGCAGGTTCTGGATCCCGGAGACGCCGCGCTGTGCCGGAGAACCTTTCTTCCCGAAGGGGACGGTGCCGCCCGGCCGCGACGGGATACGGATGCGGTATGTCCGGTCTGCTGCGAATTCCGGATTCTATCCTGCAGGGGTGTACGCGGGTTTTCCGCCGGTAATTTCTTGTCCGGGCCGGCCGTGGCATAACCATGACCTCATGGTTCAATCATAGATCCCGGTATATCCATGGTTTATATTGGAATGAAGCACCAATGATCGATCTACTTTTATGGGTGCAGTAATCTTTTCAGACGTTCATGCGGACGCAACGGCCATCGAAGCGGTCGCATCCTGCATCCGGACACCTGCATTCAGGAAAAAATTCCCCATCGATATGCTGGTGAACCTGGGGGACCTGCTGCACCGGGGAGTCATGCCGAGAGAGACCCTTGAGCGGGTCCAGGCGCTTGCCCGGGAGTTTCCCCTGGTCTCGGTCCTCGGGAACCACGATCATGCATTTCTCCACGGGATCATCGTCAGCGGGAGCGACACGACGAGCAGTTACCGGCACGAACAGCTGCGGGGCTCCCCCCTCATCTCCTTCTTTGAGGGTATGCCCATGGAGTGGACGGATCACCGGATGCTCTTTGTGCACGGCGGTCCGCTGGAACTCGGTACGCAGATCCTGCGCCTCAAATGCTGGCAGAGGCTCTCTCACGAAGCGGGTGATTTTTTTACGGGATACCATTATACGGCTCCTATGGCATTCGATGCCCTGGCAGCCCGGGGGCTCAGCCACATGTGCTGCGGCCACCAGCACAGCCATATCTGCTGCAGGAAAACCG
>DATJBJ010000087.1:0-5570 GCA_035515395.1 Methanoregula sp.
CCACCGGGAACCGGTTTCAGAACAGCTCAGGACCGGGGAGACATAACCCGGGAACCGCACACTACCCTGACGGCGGATTTCCTGCGTTCCGGTTTGACATCCCGCCTCATGCTCCGGGAAACGATCCTGATATGCGAAACAGGAATAAAAAATTACAGCTCAACAAAAACCTCGTCACCCCTTACCGTTACCGGGTAAACCGGCACCAGGTCGGTTGCCGGCCGGTGTTTTGCCTCGCCGGTCCTCAGGCTGAACATCGACCCGTGGCAGGGGCACTGCACATTCTCCCCGACGATCCTCCCGTTGGACAACAGGCAGTGCTCGTGGGTGCACACGTTCCCGATCGCAAACCAGGTGTCCCCGTGTCTCGCGAGAAGGATCTCCCTGCCTTTGATCGTCATCCCCTGCAGGGGAGCATCTTCCAGTTCCGCCAGCCGGCCGATCGAGACGTCTGTCATGGAGATCACCGTCTCTCCTATAGCATAAGTCCGCGGTCCGGAACGCGGGGATCACAAATCAATGAAAAGCTCCCCTTCAGCCTCGGTGACGCTGAAGACGGGTTCCGGGCGCTCCGCCGGCCCGTGCACCACGGCCCCGGTCTTTACGTTGAACACGGACCCGTGGCAGCGGCACCGGACGGTATCGCCCTCCAGTTTCCCGCCGGACAGCCAGCATTTGTCGTGGGTGCAGATGTTCCCCAGGGCAAAATACTGCTTTCCCACCCGGGCAAGGAGAATATTTTTCCGGCCGATCTTCACGGCGTTGAGTGGTGCTTCTCCCAGGTCCTTTGCGCGGCCGATCGCTTTTCGTGCCATAAATCGTTCTCTCCCGGCCTCGAAAATCTATAATACTATCCCCGGTTGATCAGCGGCCGGCGTCCGTGATACCTGGTGAGGGGGATGGAGGGCCCTCGTTGTTCCCGGCCTCTTCTTCGGCCTGTTATTCCGCCCGTTCCATGACTCAGCGGGCCCGGATGCGGCTTGACGATGCATGAAAAAATTACCGTTTCGTGTTTCCATGAATACAAATTCCGGCAAAAGGCACGGGAAAACGATAAAAAAGTCGGATGCCGGTTAACGGGACCGCTCACTTGATCTTCTTCTCGAGCTTCTTCAGTTTCTTCTGGGCCTCTTTGCTGCCCGCGGCCGCCTGCTTCGAGAGCTCTTCTGCCCTGGCCTTCTTTGCCTGGTTCAGCTTCACCAGTTGTTTCTTACTCGTTGGCATGTAGTCACCTCGCGTGTCGCTTCTTCTGATTCAGATTGGTTTCTTCCCGATTTAAAATATCCCTGTATCCGCCGTCATAGCCCGGCCCCCTTATGTCCGAGCGGGATACCTTAATCAGGCTTTTTTCAAAAAACCCAAAAAAAATTACGAAGAAACAGGAACCGTCTCCACCGGGCTGGAAATGATCTGGTTGAACGCGTCCTGCGAGAGGTACTGCGGGACATACGTCTGGCCGTAGGCCGTAAACTGCGGTATGATCGTGCGGAGGTTGTTCCGCGAGAGGGCGAGTTCCTGGTTGTAGATGTACCTGAGATCGGCGTTGTCGGTATGCCCGAGCGCTGCCGTGAGGTCCGAGATGTGGATCTCCTCGCTCATGGCGGCGGTGCTGAGCTGGTCCGGCGTGGTGCCGCCCGACTGCCCGGTCAGGTAGATGTAGAGGTTCTGCAGCTTGGGATCGCTGTACATTCCCGGCCCGGTACTCGTGGGGGCCGTCAGGTTGTACTTCGCAAGGATCGCGTTGTCAGCGGTGAGGACTGCATCTGCCGACTGCGCGAGGCCGGTGAAGATCTGGTTTGCATTGCCCTGCTGCGCCATGTAGGCGTAGAGGTCCCGCTGGAGTTTCTGGGACTGCTGCAGGTAGACGATGTCCGTGATCTCCGTGGTCGAAAGAGCCGAAGGGGGCATCGACTGGAACTGCACTACGATCCCGGCCACCGCCGTCCCCGACGCACCGGCATAGGATCCTCCCGAGCCGGGAACGAGGGTCGGGACGAACGTCGGGAGCAGGGTCGGGACCGGGGGGACTACCGCCGGGAGGTTCGGGATGGTTTCCTTCGGGGACGAGATGATACCCGTATAGGCCTGCTGCGAGAGGACCTGCGGGATATAGGTCACCCCGTACTCCGAGAGCCGCGCGACCGTATCGCGGAGGTTGTTCCGTGCCGCGGCGAGTTCCTCGTTATAGAATGCCTGCACGCTCGTATCGCTGGTCCGGCCAAGGGCGGAATCGAGAGCCACGATATGGTTCTCCTCGATCTCCGCAATGGCACGGAGGGCTTCGCTGGCCGTGAGATCCTGGTTCGGGAAGTGGGCATCCCACAGCCCGCTCACCTCGTAGCTCGAATAGGCCCCGGGCGGCCCCCGCCCCAGGTCCGTGATCCCGTTTGCCGCAAGCACGCTCTCGCCCGCGGCCGCAAGGCTCTCCGCGGTCTGCCGCATCACGGGAAAGAGCGGCTCGGTCGGGTAGTTCGTGGAAAAGGCATAGTTCAGGTCCGAAATCATCCGCTCGTAATCTTCCGCCCGCATGAGGTCGTTGGCCTGCGGGGTGGGGATGTCCGTCCCCGTCCGGTATGCCTGGAACAGGGCGGAGACCGGTCTTTGTGCCGGGGAGCGGGATGCAGAGTACATGGCAGAGCCCGTTGAGCCGCCCTGGCCGGGAACGGAGGTCGGAACGGGGGTCACCGCCATGGTGTCCG
Source organism: Methanoregula sp. (assembly GCA_035515395.1). Lineage (GTDB taxonomy): Archaea > Halobacteriota > Methanomicrobia > Methanomicrobiales > Methanospirillaceae > Methanoregula. Next base: position 2,700 of record DATJBJ010000087.1, read on the forward strand.
GGGTCGCGGCGGTGGGGGGCCGGGCCGTCCCCGTCTGGCTGCCGATGATGGCTGAATACGCGTCCTGCGTGAGGTACCGGGGAGTGTACGTCACGCCGTACTGGGAGAGGCGCTGGACGGCAGAACGGAGGTTATCCTGAGCTGTTGCGAGCTCCTGGTTGTAGAGGAACTGGAGGTCGGGATTACTGGTCCGGCCGAGCGCCCCGCTGAGGGCGGATATGTGGTACTCCTCGCTGGTGGCGGAAGCACGCAGGGCATCGGTCACGGCCCCGCCGCCGCTCCCGATGAGCGTGACATACAGTACATTCACCCGCGGGCTCACGTAGGAGCCGGGGGGGTTCGTTTCCGGGTACTGGATCTGGTACCGATCCAACACGGCACTCCCTGCGGTAACGAGCACCGATGCCGACTGGCCCATCGTGCCAAAGAGGGGCTCATTGGGGTCCTGGAACGCAAAGGCAGCATAGAGATCGGCCTCGAGCCGCTGGTAGTCCTGTGCGAGCAGGACGTCGCCCTGTTCGGCAGCCGTCAGGGCCCCCGCGCCGGTCGCCTGGAACCCTGCACTGGCATATCCCGGGCCGTAGCCGGGAGTGATCATCATCGTTGACCGGACCTGCGACGCCATGACCGGCGTCGCGCTGTACTGCCGGGCCGCACTTCCCGCAGCGATGGCGGCAATGCAGACAAGCAGACAGAGTACACCAAAGGCTATCCGGGACATGAAACGTCACTCATCACGCCTCTTTTATTTTAACCTTTGGCCGGCAGAGACGCTCCCGGCAGCCGGCCGCAGAAAAATGGGAAACCATTATCACATCCCAAAGCAGCATTTCTCCTTTGTTCAGGCCATTCCATGTCGGAACAAGCCAGCCCTCCCGGAGAAAACGGCACGATAAAAAAACCCTTTCCTTATATGGGTTCATGGATCGGGAGGAACCGGGAAAGAATCCTCGTCTCGGGCATCGTCATCATTGTCCTGTACCTCGTGTACCTGGCGAATTACGCATTCTTTCACACGACCGTCGAGGGCATCGTGGTCGTCATCGCATCCGCGATCTTTCTCCTCGCGTGGAAATCCCGCCAGGTTATCAAAAACAACTATTTCCTCTTCCTGGGGATTGCGTTCCTCTTCTTTGCAATCATCACGTTCCTCCACGCCCTCACGGCTCCGGGGGTCGGGATTTTCTTAAACGGGGGCGGCCCGCTCTCCTCGCAGTTCTGGATCGCCGGCCAGTTCATGCTCGCGGTCTCCCTGCTCGTCGCGCCGTTCTTCATCCGGAAGAATCTCTGGTTCAAAGAGGCCATCGCGGTCTTCGCCCTCATCGACCTCGCGATCATTGCGTCTATCCTGTTCTGGAACCTGTTTCCGGTAACCTATGTCAACAACGCCGGCTCGACCCTCTTCAAGAACGCAAGCGAGTACGTCATCTCGATCATCATGGTGGGGGCGATGGTCATCCTGTACCGGAACCGGTCGTCGTTCGACCGGCAGGTCCTTTCCTCCCTTCTCGCTGCCTTCGCCCTGACCATAGTCACCGAACTGACCCTGACGTTCATGGCCAGCTCGACCGACATCTTCTCGTTCGCCGGCCACATCTTCCGGCTCTTCTCGTTCTACTTCTTCTACGTGGCCATCATCGAGACAGGACTCCAGAGGCCGTACGATATCCTGTACAGGGAGCTCAGGGAGAGCGAGGAACAGATGCGGATCGCGCTTGAGGCAGCCGATCTCGGAACCTGGTCGTTCGATCTCGCAACGGGCATTGCCGAACACTCGCTCCGGCATGACCAGATCTTCGGGTACAGCGAACCGGTACCGGAGTGGTCGTATGAGATCTCGATCCGGCATATGCTGCCGGAATTCCACGCTGTTGCCCGCGATGCTCCGCAGCAGGCAATAAAAACCGGCAAGGTCTCGTTCGAAGCACAGGTGCGCTGGCCTGATGGCAGTATCCACTGGATCAACCCGTACGGACGGGTCCGGTACGACAAGGATGGCAATCCCGTATGCCTGGCCGGGGTCGTTGCCGATATCACCGAACGCAAAAATGCCGAAACTGCGATCCGGGAGAGCGAGGAGCGGTTCCGGAAGATAGCCGAAAGCCTTCCGGTCCTTATCTCCCTCACCCGGCTCGAGGATTCAACCATTTTATTCACCAATACCGCCTACAATGACGCATTCGGTTTCCGGAAAGGCGAGCTGGTCGGCAGAAGCGGTCCGGATGTTTATTACGACCCCGCTGACCGGGTGAAAATGATCGGGATTCTGAGCGAGCAGGATTCCGTCAGCAACTACAAGATAAAAGCAAAAAAGAGCAACGGGTTGCCCATCCTGCTGTTGTCTTCTGTCAACACAATCCTGTATGACGGCAAGCCGGCTATTATCGGGGCATCTATTGATATCACCGAGAGGGAACAGGCCGAAGAGGCGCTGAAGGAGAGCGATCTCCGGCTGCGGCTGGCGCTGGAGGCCGGCAAGCTCGGCTGGCATGACTACCGGCCGCTCACCGGCGAGATCACGTGGGACCCGAACTGCCGGGCCATGTGGGGGCTCGGGCCCGACGACCCGGTCAACATCGACGCGTTCTGGGCCGGGATCCACCCGGACAGCGTGGGAGAGACGCAGAGGAAGCTTGCCGCTGCAATCGACCCGGCGGGCGACGGGCATTTCGACGGGGAATATCTCGTCAGGCCGCTGGACGGCTCACCCTCCCGCTGGATCCATGCAACGGGACTGACCATCTTCAAAGGCACCGGTGCCGGCCGCCATCCCGGGCACGTCATAGGCACAGTACAGGACATCACCGAACGGAAAAAGGCTGAGGAGGCGCTGCGGGAGAGCGAAGAACGCCTGCGGCTTGCCCAGGAAGC
>DATJBJ010000088.1:0-16933 GCA_035515395.1 Methanoregula sp.
AAGGGGGGTCGGGCGGTGTACTTTGGACGGAGCGACCCTCCGGCCACCAGCCATAAGGCAGCAGGATGGATGATCCCATTTCTTTTTACCGTCGATAATTACTGCCGCAGAGGAAAGACAGGTGTCCGCGGAACCGGCCCGGCCGGACACTGAAGTACACCGCCCGACCCCCCTTTCCACCCCTCCGGACCGACCACCAAGAATATATCGGCCCCTCACGTACGTTCTGACAGCGACTCAATAGCACCCCTCTGCGACACCCGAAAGACTGGAAATGCAGGGGAAAGAAACCACCAAAAATCCGTGGCCAGACCCGGAACAGGACGCGACATACCATGGCACATTTCAAGCCAAAACCCGGAACCAGGAGTGCCTTCCGCCGCCTGAAGGAGCCGTTCCCGGACGCGACCGCGTTCGACGCCGTCGTCCGGTCGGTCGTCATGAACAACCCGCTCGGCTGCACCTCCTGGTGGAGCGGGAAGAAGCACAACCTGCCGGTCGGGAAGGTGCGGGAGATGTACACAGCGAAATTCGTGTATGAAGACCCGGGCGGGAAGCGGATCGGGACCGGGCAGGAGATGTACGACTCCCTTGAGGGGTACCAGTACGGCATCGCCGCCGTAATCTCTAATATGGCCAACATCTCCGCTCACCGCGGGAAGGTCAGGCATATCCCCGCAAGCGACCTCTTCTCGGTGATCCTGAAATGCCACGACCCGGGCGGGGAACTGTATTTCCTGAGCATCGCCCGCGACCGGGTGACCGTATCGTCTTACACGGATGATGATATCCGTAGGAAGGTCGAGCGGTGGGCGGACGGGGAGGCGGCCCTGGCGTAAAAATGATTGCCGGTGAGGAATTTTTTTTGAATAAAAACGCAGCGTAAAAGGCGGATACTGATGAAATCCGGTATGGTCTTCTCCCGGATTATGAAGTATCTCCCCTCCGTCCGGGATTATCTGACCGGGGGCGAGCCGGTACCCGTGTTCCCGGACGGTTTGGTCCATCATCGGGGCTCTCTTGACACCGGCCGGCTTCGATATCTACGGAATCAGTTGTTTAAGTCTGCACCGACCGCTCAGGTGATCCGTCAACGCTTTTCAGCAGCTGCCTGATATCGATCCAGATAATCAGCTCGTTCTTTTCCTTTTCCCTGACCTTCACCCTTCGCTTGATGATGCCGATGATTGCCGAATCCTCATCGCTCATCGATGCGGATGCATAATCCACCTGCTTTTCCTCGAAGGTCGAAACCGATGTCACGTCATCGACAAGGATACCGATCTTGGTACCTGTGATCTTGTCGTCGAGGACGATGATCCGGGACGATTCGGCCGCGACCCGATCCCCATCCGTGATGTTGAGCCGGTCTTTGAGATCGATGATGGTCGTGATCTCGCCCCTGAGATCGATTATCCCCCGTACGTATGCCGGTACATTGGGAAGTTTGGTAATCGTGGTATATTCCACAACTTCCCTGACATCAAACAGGTCGATAGCAAAGCGTTCCTTTCCCAGGACGAACTCAACGACCTGGATGGTGCCCTGCCGTTTCCTGATCGCAGCTCCTGCCTTTCCCTGATCCCCCCGGGGCTCGCTTGCTTTTACCGACACGATAATGCACCCCGGTTAATCCACCCTGAATTTCTTGTTTGCTTCCATCGCCTCGACAGCGATCTTGTGGACGCTTTCCACCATCCGGGTGATCTCATCCAGAGCAGCAGAAGATTCCTCGGTTGCTGCCGCTGCATCGCCGGCTTCCTTCGCAGTCTGCTCCACCAGGGTGGCAACTTCGCTGATACTTGCCGTTATCTCTTCGGTCGTGGCCGCCTGTTCTTCTGTTGCCGCCGCAACTTCGGTCGCGCTTCCGGCAACTTTTTCGACCGCGGCGGCAATCTTGTTGAAGGACTCCAGCGTCTCGGTCACCATGTGCGAACCCTGTTCGACAACACCTTGCGCAGCGTTCATCGCGGCGGACGCGTTTGCGGTGCTCTTTTTCAGGTTTGTGATCATCTCCTCGATCCGTTCGGCAGAGTTCCGGGACTCCTGTGCAAGCGATTTTACTTCTGTCGCGACGACGGCAAAACCGCGTCCCGCATCCCCTGCCCGTGCCGCTTCAATGGCAGCGTTGAGTGCCAGCAGGTTTGTCTGGTTGGCCAGCTCCCGGATGAGCAGGACGATCTTGGAGATCTCCCCCATCTGCTTTTCAACGTCGGAGACGATCCCGTAGACCTTGGTCGACGATGCAGAGATCTCCTTCATGCTCTTCTCGGCCCTGGTCGCGAGGGAAGCGCCGGCCCGGGAGAGATCATTGGTCTGCTTGGAGAGGTTCGAGACCGATTCCATGCTGGACGTTATCTCCTCGATCGCTGCGCTCATGTCCTGCATCGCCTTCGCAATCTGCTCAACGCCTTGCGACGCTTTTTCCGCGTTGCTGCTGACTTTGCCCGCGTTCTGTGCGATCTGCTGAACTCCTTTGGAACCGTCTTCGATGCTGCGGGTCGCATTTTCGGCGGTTCTGGTCAGGTTCAGCATCTTCTTGTTGACGTCGCCGATATTATTTTCAAGGTTGATCACGATCCCGCGGACCGCGTCCCGGAGTTTGGTGATCTGATCGAACATCTCCCTGGTGTCCTGATCCGGTTCCGTAATCGCATACCGGACCGTGAGATCGCCTTCAGCCATCTTCGCGTAGGCTTTACTCAGTTCTGCCACTTCTTTTGCGATGTACTCCTGGCTCTTCACGATCTTGGTGATTTCATTGTACGTGACGTAAACAAACTTCAGGTCGCCTTCCTTGCCCAACAGCGGGATGTTGGTACGGACAACGACATGGAGTCCTGACGGGGACTCAAAGGTGCTCTGGCCGGAAGTAATCCGCCGGCCGTTGACGGCGTCGGTCACGGATTCCCCTGAGTCCCTGAGGTACCTGATCATCCCCTGCGTCCGGAAATCGGAGAATTTTATCGTCATCAGCCGGTCTTTGTTGAACCCGACAAGCTTGCAGAAAGCGTCGTTCATCATGAGAAATTTAAGGTCGGCATCCACAACTGCGTGTGCCAGCGGGTTTTTCTCAAACATTTCCATGAAGTCTTGCTGATCCACCATGATGTTCACCCGAACCTGATTTCCTGTTTTTTGTACCCTTCGTTCATTACCGGTCCAAGCCCCGTATAGATCGCCGGAGAGCCCGCGGATATGCCGGATGCCGGCAATCACCGGGATGCGGGATACGTGGTTGTACCGGCAATTTCAATCGTTTCTTTACCCGTGGCCGGTCTATAGCATCCATCCCATTCACCTCCGGAATTCCCAGTTTTAAAACGGTGATCATACTATATCTTATTGAAATTATTTTCGGCCGAATAATTGAGATCCGGTGACCCCCCATTGTGTGGCTGAAAAATAATTTTTCATGTTCCGGACATTTTTGGTGGATTTTGGTTGAAATAGAGTGAAATAAGGTGAAATAACGTATCTCGGTATCCGGCGAATAATTTTTTTAAACCATGATTTTGCCCGGGAGAAAGAAAAGAATCTGCAGGAAGGCCCGTTATGGCGGCGATTAATAATCCTGATATCAGCGAATAAGGTGGAGCCGGACAGGGGTCAGCGAGTATGCCTGCCTGGCTCTCTCTTAAAAAAATCCAACCGCCTGGCAAATAGAATAAGATCGCCCGCTCCCGCCTTTCATAGTATCACCAAAATCGCCCACCCGATCGCAAACCCGATGATCGTCCCGCCGTTCAGCGGCGGAAGCCCGGCCTGCGGGTTCCCCGAGTTGACGAAGTGAAGGAGTACGGCGAGGCCGGCGAGCGAGCCGGCGATCGCCCCGAGCGCCGGCAGGTTGACGAACCCGAAGAGGCGCCAGCCCCCCAGGAAGACGTTGGCCGAGACGACGAGGATGGAGGGCATGATCATGTCGCCCATGCCGATGACGAACGCCGCCCGTTCGCCCCCGTCGCCGAGTTTCCCGATCCCCTCCTTTATGAACGAGTAATCCCGCCGTTTCGGGATGACGAAGAGAATGGGCGTCTTCAGGTCAATGACCCCTTCGGCGAGCGTGATCATATGCTTCGTCTTGTACACGGAGATGGCATCGTAGGCCGCCAGGATGACGAGGAGGATCAGGACCGGGACGATGTCGAGCGACGCCCCGAAGATCGAGGCCACACCCGCGCCGATGAAGATGCCAAGGATATCGATGACATACCACTCCGGGAACCGGTACAGGAGGACGGTTGCCGCTACCGACAGGACGATGACGGTGCCCGTTGCCACCACTGTCCCGGCAGTCAGAGAATAGACGACAAACCCGGGCACCATGGCGTCCCACCACCCTTCTGCCGACGAGGCGATCAGGCCCATCGCATCGAAGACGATCGCCGCGAAGATGTAGATGAACGTGAGGAAGATGGAAGCCCCGATGACGAACGCAATCAGCCTCCTGAAGGAGTACTTGATCAGCAGGAGGAGGAACACCGTGAAGACGAGGAGGATCGCGATGAAGATGAACGGGTTGGCAACATCGCTCGGGTTCTGGAACGCGACGATCCCGGTGGCCTGGACCGGGAGGGAGATGAGGAGCGCCCCGATCTCGACGGCGAGGAGGAGGAGGGGCATCGCGAGGAAGGGGAGGAGGCGTCTGATATCCATAGTATCTCTCTTTGTTATGGCGCTGTAGTTAGATTAATTACGCTGCTCCCATCATCTAAAAGCATGGAGATACGCCCGTACGCCACTGATATCATCCTCACCGCGGTTCTCATCGCGTCCACGCTCTTCCTCGTCTTCCGGTACACCCAGGACCCCGCGGTTGCGGCAGCAGCGAGCCTCATGATGCTCTCCATCGGCGGGCTCTTCCTCTCGATGCACGCGAAGGTCCGGCGCATGGAAGAGGATATGCTCGTCCGGGAGCGGATGCTGCGGACCGGCCTCGAGGAGATCTCTGCCCGGATGGTACAGAAGTACGACATGGCACGCGCCCATATCGATGAACTTGTCGCCGAGCTGTCGAGACGGGCGTACCGCTGAAGCTTCCGGGGACATGAGATGGGAGTCGCACTGCGGGATATCGTTGCCGAGTACAAGACCCCGGTCACATGGGAGGCGCTTCCCGGGATCGCGGCGATCGACGCGAACAACGCGCTGTACCAGTTCCTGACCATCATCCGCCAGCCCGACGGAACGCCGCTGATGGACCACAAGGGCAGGATCACCTCCCACCTCTCGGGGATACTCTTCCGTGTCTCGAACTTCATGGAGAAAGGGATAAAACCGGTCTTTGTCTTCGACGGGAAGCCGGCGGAGCTCAAGCAGGAGACTATCGACGAGCGCCGGAAGATCCGGGACACGGCGGGGGAGAAGTGGAAGGAGGCGATCGAGCGGGGCGACGAGGAGGAGGCGTACAAACAGGCCCGGTCGTCTGCCCGGGTCGACGACCGGATCATCGCCGGCTCGATGGAACTCCTCCGGCTCATGGGCCTGCCGACCGTACAGGCGCCGGGCGAGGGTGAGGCGCAGGCCGCCCGCATGGTGGCGCGGGGGGATGCCCGGTATGTCGTCTCGCAGGACTACGACACCCTCCTCTTCGGGGCACCGAACCTCGTCCGGAACCTGACGGTGAGCGGGAAGCGGAAGATCCGTGGCCGGACGATTACGGTCAACCCCGAACGGCTCGTTCTTGCCGAAGTACTGGCAGGACTCAACCTGACCCGGGAGCAGCTGGTACAGGTCGGCGTCCTCGTCGGGACGGACTTCAACCCCGGGATCGGGGGCGTGGGGGCGAAGACCGGCCTGAAGATCGTGCAGCGGGGGGAGTTCGCCGCAAAGATCGCGGAGAAACTTCCCGGCTTCGACCCGGCCCCGGTAATGGAGATCTTCCTCAACCCTGACGTAACCGATGCCTACACACTCGAATGGGGGCACCCCGACGTTCCCGGCATCAAGCGGATGCTCTGCGGCGAGTACGATTTTTCCGAGGAGAGGGTCGAGAAAGCGCTGGAGAATTTCTGCGTCAAGGCCGGGCAGCGAACCCTTGAGAGCTGGTTCTGAATTCTCCAGGCCGTTACACCGGGAGCAGGGTGAAAGTTTCCCGCTTCTGCCCGGGAGCTGGCGACTTTTCCGGGCCGTCATCGTGCAACGCAGGTGCGGCTCGGTTTTCCGGATATGATGCGCCGGCGATTCTCCCGAAGGGATGCGCTACTATTAGAATGGCATGAACATCATTTATTTTCTTCATCTTTCCCGATGTCGGTATTCCGTTTCGCGAGATACCACAAGCCGGCTATGCATGCAGCCAAGGCTGCCGCTACGATGGCAATGGTCGGCCAGTCTGTGGAGAACCCGATCGTCCGGGGCCCAAGCGCCATCTCGCCTTTGGGGGCAGGCAGACGGGTCTCGTTCAGCTCGATCTGGACCCTGACCGGTTCCGGAGTTATGCGGTAATCGGGATTGCCGGAGTAACTGGCGAGGGTGATACCGGTGCCGTTGAATTCATGCAGCGTTCCGGTACTGTTAACCCATCCATAGTCACCGGCGGTCGCGCCCGCCACGGTGATGCAGAGATCCAGGGCACCAAACAAAGCGGCGAGAGCGATGATTTTTTTCAGCCACATCTCCATACGCGCACCGTCCCCCGAAAAAAACATATTCCGACCGGAGGCGAATATGTTTTTGGTAGCCCGCGAGCAAAAATCCGGAACTCCCATCCCTCCCTGCGCTGTTGACGGCCTCCGGGAAAACGCGCTCCATATCAAAGGCCAAATCTGGTTTTGTTTGGCTAATTAAGCCATAATCTTACCGACATGACGTTTTTCTGGCAGCAAGTGACGTTAAACGCTGAAATACGCCCGTCGATGCGATATAATTATAAAACCTCAAACCGTATAGCTCAGACGGATCTCCTGAAAAACCAAGGATGATCCGGAGTCTTCCATTCGGCATGAATGGGGTGATGTCAATTACTATGGGCTAGGCAAAGAACAGGGGTGAACCGCATGGATCTCTTATCGAAGTTTTATTTTAATTACAGCAAGATCATCAAGACCATCAAGATCTACCTGTTGCTTGCCGGCCCTGGCCTGATCGTCATGATCGCTGACAACGACGCCGGCGGGATCACCACCTACGCCGCGACCGGTGCGAAGTACGGGTACGGCCTCATCTGGTTCCTCGTCCTCCTCGGGCCGGTAGCATATTTCGTGCAGGAGATGACGGTGCGCCTCGGCGCCGTCACCAAGCACGGGCATGCAGAGGCGATCTTCTCCGCGTTCGGGCCGTTCTGGGGCTGGTTCTCCCTCCTCGACCTGACGATCGTCAACTGGCTGACGATGGTTACCGAATTCATTGGTATGACTGCGGCTCTCAGCATCTTTGGCGTACGTCCGGTAATCACGGTCGCCATCGTCGTTCTCGTGATGCTTGGCATCGTTTTGTCGGGGCGGTACTGGACCTGGGAGAAGATCACCATGGCTTTCTGTCTCGTCAATCTCATCTACATACCGGCAGCCATTCTCGTCCACCCTTCGGTTCCCGATATTCTCAGGAACGGGGTCATTCCCAGCTTCCCGGGGGGCTTCAACGGGGAACTCTTTTTCCTGCTGATGGCAAACATCGGGACAACGATTGCACCATGGATGATCTTCTTCCAGCAGAGCGCGGTTGTCGACAAGAACATGAAGGAGAAGGATATCCCGTGGGGGAAATTTGACACGGTTGTCGGTGCTGTGTTTACCGTTCTTGTCGCGGTCTTTATCATTATCGTGACGGGAACCCTGCTCTACGGTATGAACATCGAGAGTGCCGCCCAGGCAGCCCAGGTCATGATGGGGACGCACCCCTGGGTGGGGACGCTCATTGCCATCGGTCTCTTCGATGCCGGGTTCCTGGGTGCGATCTGCATCGCGCTCACCAATTCATGGGCATTTGGCGAAGTCTTCGGATGGGCGCATTCCCTGAACTACAAGGTCAGGGAAGCCTTCTGGTTCTACGTCTTCTACTTCTTCGGCCTCGTTACCGCCGGGGCGGTCGTGCTGATCCCGGGAGCCCCCCTCGTGCTGATTACCCTCTTTGTCCAGGTAGTCGCGGTGACGCTCCTGCCGGCGGCGCTGGTCTTCCTCATCATCCTGCTGAACAACGAGGAGATTATGGGCAAATACAAAAATACCCGGTTCGATAATATTGCAAACATTACGATCGTCGTTTGCATCATCGTCGTATCCTCACTGTACGGAATCAGCACACTGTTCCCGAATCTGTTCGGGTAAGGGGATGAGAGAATGGAAATTGAAAGAGTTTTCGGGGAACGGATGGGAAGCATCATCAGTGAATCGACAGGGAAGATCCGCAGCATCAACCAGAAGTATGCGACGCCGACAATCAGGTTATCGGGAGGGGCGAAGATTGCGCTTCTTTTCCTGAGACTCTACCTCATCTTCCTGGTAGCGTTGCTCATCTACAAATTCTGGCTCGTAATTCACGGGGGTGCATGATGGTTCAGGAGAATGCAAACGCCCTCCCGATGGCGGGGGATCTCGAGATCCTCCTCTCCGATATCCTGAACGTCCCCGTCCTGCGGTCCGGGAAGAAAATAGGGTCGCTGAACGATCTGGTGATCGTCGAGACGGCAAAGATCCCCGAAGTGCGGTCCCTGTACGTCACCCGTTCGTTCGGCAACCCCAGCCTTCTCGTCCCCTGGGAATTCGTCCATACCCTTACCGGGCGGGGGATCGAGGTCACCATCAGCGACACGAAACCGTACGAGGCGGAACCGGCCGAGGATGTCATCCTCCTCCATGACTACGTCCTCGACAAGAAAGTAATCGATCTCGAGGAGAACGATGTCGAAGTCGTGTACGACATCAAACTCGTCCTCCGGAACAAGAAACTCTACGTCACCGATGTGGATACCGGGAAGGCAGCCCGGCTCCGGAGGCTGCACCTCGGCATGCTGGCACGGCTTCTCTATTCCCCCGCCGACCCCGAAGCAGAACAGATGATCCCTTGGACCTGTATCCAGCCGCTGCCGACAAACATCGGCCGGTTCAAGGGCAACGTCAAACTGAACGTCCTGAAAGAGAACCTTTCGGAGATCCATCCGGTTGATCTCGCTGACATTCTCGAAGAGATGGATCACGAGCAGCGGGTCATGGTCTTCTCCACGCTCGATCACGATCAGGCGAGCGATACGCTGGAAGAGATCGAGCCGAAAGTCCAGCGCGAGATCATCTCCTCGCTCTCTACGGATAAGGTCGTCCGGCTCATCAACGACATGACCCCCGGCCAGGCAGCCGATATATTGTCGGTCCTCCCGTCATCGGAGGCCCACGTGATCCTCGACGCGATGAACGCCGAGAACGCACGGAAGGTCCAGGCCATCATCAACCGGCAGGAAGAGAAGGTCATCCACTTCACCACCCAGAAGATCCTGAAATTCCCTCCCGACACAACGGTCGAGTATGTCCAGAACGACTACCCGCGCCATGCCCGTGACAAGGACGTCATCATGTACATCTATGTCGTCGACGACGAGGAACACCTCCTCGGCATCATCGATCTCAGGGAGCTGCTGCAGGCTGACGACAAGGCCCTCCTCCGGGACGTCATGCTCGAGAACGTAATCACCCTCACGAGCGACAGTACCCTCAAGGAGGCGGCCCAGGAATTTTCCCGGTACGGGTTCCGCGCTATTCCGGTCGTCGATGAAGAGAGTCATCTCCTCGGCGCAATCCCGTACCGGGACGTGATGAACCTCACCCACCATTTCATCGAGTAATGTCTGGATCCGGCCGAAAAATCCCCTGTTTTTTTAGGACGAAAAAAACAGTCCCGACCGCCTGGATTATAAACAAAAAAATCAGCCGGATGGAACCGGCTCAGGTCAGTAAAAAATAAGATCAGCTCCGCATCCGGACGTCCATCTGGGGGAAGGGGATCTCGATCCCTTCGGCGGCAAACCGCGCGATGATCCTGCTGTTGATCGCGTCCTTCACCTCATCAGAGAGGTTGTATTTCCGCGCCCAGACATACAGGACCAGGTTCAGGCTCGAACCCCCCATTTCGGTGAAGAATACCCTTGGCGCCGGTTCGGCGAGGAGGTATTCTGTCTTCTCGGTAGCATCCTTCGCGATCTCCAGGAGCAGGCGTTTTACTTTCTCCATATCGCTCCCGTACGCCACGGAGACGGGGATGGTTATCTTGAGCTTCTCGTCGGGCTCGGCATAATTTACGATAAAACTCGATGTGATCTTGTTGTTGGGGATGGTCACGATCTGGTTGTCGAGCGTGCAGATCCGCGTGCTCCGCGGCCCGACACCGATGACATCCCCGACGTAATTGTCGATCTTTATCCGGTCGCCTTCCTTGAACGGCTTGTCGACCGTGATGATTGCCCCCCCGAAAAAGTTGGAGATGAGGTCCTGGGCCGCGAGGGCGAATGCCAGACCGGCGATCCCTGCACCTGCCAGGAACGGGGTGATGTTCACTTCGAGGTTGACAAGGATCAGCATTATCCCGATAAACCAGATGACATAGCGGGCGGCAAGTTCGAGGAACTCGACGATGCGGTCGTCGAGATCGCCCTCGGTCTGCTCGGCCCACCAGTGGCCGTAGATGACGATGATGTCATGGACGATCGACGAGATGATCCACGTACCGAGGAGGATATACACCGAGTTCAGGACTTTGTCGGAGATGATCCAGGCATACTGCGCCGGGACCACTCCTTCGTACTTCACCGCGATGAAGAGCGAGACAACGATGATCCCCACCTGTACCGGGGTGCCGATGGCGGCGATGATAATATCGTCCCATTTGGTCTCGGTGGTCTCCGCGTATTTTTCGAGCCATTTGACAACTGCGCGTGCCACCAGGGCAAGGGCAATGCCGAAAACGACGGTGACAACCGCAAAGAGGAGGTTATCCATAGCCGTACAGGTATGGTCCCGCAGTTTAAAATAGTGAGGCCACCGGTTCTTTCGCGATCAAACCGCACCGGCATCGGTCCGGCCGGCCTGAAAAGGGATCCTGCAAAAGTCGTATCCCGGTTGCCGGTGAGAGACCCGGACGGGAAGGCGGACGGTTAAAACGTAACCCGATATCCCCGGTGCTCCTGATGAGTCTGACAAAGTGCCGGGATCCTTACCGGAAAGAGGGTGCCGGGCGTATCGCTCCCTCGCGATCAGCTGCTGCCGGGAACCCTGCACTGTTCCACACGTTCCAGCGCAAGCGCAGCCTGCGTCGCAAACGCTGTAAGGAGAAGTGACTGCTCGTGGGTGATCACACCGTCGGGCTCTGTTGGTTTTACCCCCATGACACCGAGGACACCCGAAGAAGAGTAGACCGGGATATAGCGCAGCCGGGATCCGTGCAGGGTGTCGGTATCGTAGCCGGCTACCGTGCAATGCTGGAATGCCCATGTCGCCACGGCGATGTCGTCGGCGTCGAGCCGGAGTCCCGGGCTTACCGAATGGAGTGCAAGCAGTTTCCCGTCCGGTAAGAGAAAGGCGGTCTCCCACTGGAAAATTTCCGCGATGTGTTTTGTCACTGCCGCTACGATGGTATCGACATCCACCGCGACCGCGAGATCCTGCGACAGGGCGTACAGCGTGGAGGTCTCTTTCTCCCGTGCCATCGCAGCCTCGGCGTGTTCGCGCGACCGGGTGACGAGCAGGCTGATCATCCCCCCGATGATGATCATTCCCGCGAAGGTAATGAGGTATTCCGTATCCGTTATCCGGATGGTAAAGTAGGGACGGATGAGGAAGAAGTCGAATGCGAGGACCCCGATAACCGCGGTGAAGATGGCAGGGCGGAGGCCCCGCCGGAACGCGATGACGACGACTGCGAGGAGGTACAGCATGATCAGGTTTGTGGGCGAGATGAATGGTTTTGCCAGCCACCCGATTCCGGTGATAATTGCGACAAGGACAATGCTGGCAATATAGGCCCGGGGCGGTGCTGCCGGGAGAAGGGGTTCGAGGTTCAGGGGTTTCTGCGGGGTGTTTGCCTCGCTGCTGATGACGTAGACATCGATCGTGCCGCTGTTATGGATGAGCTGGTCGACAACGGAGCCGAAGACGAATTCCTGCCACCGGGGCCGGAGGGTCTTGCCGATGATGATCCTCGTCACGTTGTGCTTGCGTGCATAATCGATTACGGTATATGCAACATTGAGCCCGAAGACAGTGGCCGTCGTGGCCCCCAGTTTCTCGGCAAGCTGGAGCGTCCGCGACACCTGCTCCTTTGCCTCCTTCGTGAGCCGGTGGTGAGAGGGCGTTTCGACATAGACTGCGAACCAGCTTGCGTTCATCCGGTCCGCCTGCCTCCGCGCCGTCCTGACCAGCCGCTCCGAGAGAGGGCCCGGGCCAACGCAGACAAGGAGGCTCTCTCCCGCAGCCCATGGCCCGGGGATCGCACGGGTCTGCATCCACGCGAGCATCTGGTCGTCGACCCGTTCGGCTGCACGCCTGAGGGCGAGTTCCCGGAGTGCATACAGGTTGCCTTCGTTGAAGAACTGCTCGATCGCGCGTGCCGCCATGTCCGGAACATACACTTTCCCCTCCTTGAGCCGCTGGAGAAGTTCCGGTGGTGCCAGGTCAACGAGCTCGATCTCATTTGCCTCGTCGATGACCCGGTCGGGGATGGTCTCCCGGACGATAACCCCGGTGATCTGGGCAACCACATCGTTGAGGCTGTCCACGTGCTGGATGTTCAGGGTCGTATAAACGTCGATTCCCGCATCGAGGATCTCTTCGACGTCCTGGTACCGCTTCGGGTGGCGCGAACCCGGTGCATTGGTGTGGGCAAGTTCGTCGACAAGAACAAGCTCGGGATGAATGGAAAGGATCGCATCGAGATCCATCTCTTCTATGGTCACGCCGCGGTATTCCACCATCTTCCGGGGGATGACCGTGAGCCCTGGAAGGAGCGCATTTGTCTCCGGCCGGCCGTGCGTCTCCACGTACCCGATCCTGACGTCGATGCCCTCGCGCCGGCGGAGATGCGCTGCCTGAAGCATCTCGTACGTCTTCCCGACACCGGCGATATATCCGAGGAAGATCTTGAGTTTGCCCCGGGACTTCTGGCGCTCTTCGCCCTGGACGCGGGCGAGGAGGGTATCGGGGTCGGGGCGGAAATCGCGGGGTGCCGGCATATTACCTCATTCCTACACCTAAGAGCACAAGGATGATATCGATGATCTTGATCCCTATGAAGGGGGCAATGACCCCGCCGACCCCGTAGAGGAGGATGTTCTTCCGCAATGATTCCTCCGCGGTCATCGGGCTGTACGCGACCCCGTGCAGGGCGAGGGGGATGAGGGCTATGATGATGAGCGCGTTGAAGATGACTGCCGAGAGGATCGCGTTGTGGAGACCGAGGATATTCAGGGCCGCGAGCGCCGGATAGGTCGAGACAAACGCGGCGGGTATGATGAAGAAATACTTTGCGAGATCGTTTGCTATGGAGAAGGTCGTGAGCGCCCCCCGGGTCATCAGGAGCTGCTTACCGATCTCCACAATCTCGATCAGCTTCGTCGGGTTGCTCTCGAGATCGATCATGTTGGCTGCCTCGCGGGCCGGCTGGGTCCCGGTGTTCATTGCTACGGCGACGTCGGCCTGGGCGAGGGCGGGGGCGTCGTTGGTGCCGTCACCGGTCATCGCGACCATGCGCCCCCCTGCCTGGTATTCCCGGATCATCCTGAGCTTACTCTCCGGCGTCGCCTCCGCAAGGAAGTCGTCCACACCCGCCTCAGCAGCGATGGTTGCAGCGGTCAGCCGGTTATCACCGGTGATCATGATCGTCTTGATTCCCATCCGCCGGAGCTGGGCGAACCGCTCCTTGATCCCCCCTTTCACGATGTCCTTTAAATTGATGACGCCGAGCGCCTTTCCGTTCTTTGTAACCACGAGAGGGGTTCCCCCGGCACGGGCGACTGCATCGACTTCCTCCTTCAGATGGTCCGAGATGGTGTTGCCATGCTCCCTGATATACGCAAAAACGGCATCTGCAGCCCCTTTCCGGATCTGCACATCGCCCTGATCGACACCGCTCATCCGGGTATGGCTCGAGAACGGGATGAACTGCATCTCCGGGACCGTCTCGGATGCACCCACGGTCCTGCCGCGGAGCCCGTAATTCTCTTTCGCGAGGACGACGATGCTCCTCCCCTCCGGCGTCTCGTCCGCAAGCGATGCCAGCTGGGCGTTCTCGGCGAGGTCCATGATGTCGGCCCCGTCGACGGGTTTCAATTCGACGGCCTGCCGGTTGCCGAGGGTGATCGTCCCCGTTTTGTCGAGGAGGAGGACATCGATGTCCCCTGCGGCCTCGATGGCCCTGCCCGAGGTCGTGATGACATTGCGCCGGATGAGGCGATCCATCCCGGCGATGCCGATGGCGCTGAGCAGCCCGCCGATGGTTGTGGGGGCGAGGCAGACGAAGAGGGCGATGAGTACCGTGACAGTCACCGGGACACCTGCTCCTGCTGCGCTGACGCTGTATCGCGAGAACGCCCAGAGCGAGGCGCAGACCATGATGAAGACCGCAGTCAGCCCGATGAGGAGGATATTGAGGGCGATCTCGTTGGGAGTCTTCTGCCGTTTCGCGCCCTCGATGAGGCCGATCATGTGGTCGAGGAACCCTTCGCCCGGGTTTGCGCTCGCCCGGATGATGAGCCAATCGGAGAGGATAACCGTCCCGCCCGTGACCGCGCTCCGGTCGCCGCCGGACTCCCGGATCACCGGGGCACTCTCCCCGGTGATTGCACTCTCGTTGACCGAGGCGACACCCTCGACAACCTCACCATCGACCGGTATGGTGTCGCCGGCCCTGACGTAGAAGAGGTCTGACCTGCGCAGGCCTGACGAGGAGACAATGGTGAAATCGGCCGGGGCGGGCTCTTTTCCCTTCACGATCCCGTACCCGAGGTAAAGTTTCTTCGCCTCGGTGTCCCGCCGCATCTTCCGCAGGGCCTCTGCCTGGGCCTTTCCTCTTCCTTCGGCAAGAGCTTCGGCGAAATTCGCGAAGAGGACCGTGAACCAGAGCCACGCGGCGATCGCCCCGATGAAGCCTGCCGGGGCCTCGCCATCTCCTCCCAGTGCCTGTAACCACAGGAATGTGGTTATTACGCTGCCGATCTCCACGGTGAACATGACGACATTGTGGTAGAGGGTACGGGGGTCGAGTTTGAGGACTGCGTCGATGAGCGCCCGCCTGTAGAGGGCGTATTGCCGTTCGGAAGGGATTCTGCCGTCGGTACGATCAGACATGGACAACACCCCGTGCGACCATCGTGAGATATTCAGCCACAGGACCGAGCGAGAGTGCCGGGAGGAAACTGAGCGCCCCGATGATGATCACCACAAAGACGACCCAGGCGATGAAGAGCGGCCGGTGATCGCGGAGCGTACCATCGCTCACCGGGACAATCTTCTTTACGACGAATGATCCCGCAAGCGCAAGCGTAATGATGATGACGGCATAGCGTCCGACAAACATGGCAAATGCCGTCGTGAGGTTGTAGAAGACACTGTTGACCGACAGTCCGCCGAATGAGCTGCCATTATTCTGGGAGGCGGAGCTGAACGCGTACAGGATCTCCGAGAACCCGTGCGGCCCGGGATTGAGGACCGCCGCTGTTCCTGCAGTAGTGAGGACCGCTATTGCCGTGAGGCCGAGGATGAGGATGATCGGGATGAGGATGTGGATCGTGGTGAGGGTCATATCGTACGGTTCGATCTTCTTCCCGTAGAGCTCGGGGGTCCGCCCCACCATGAGCCCGGCGATGAACATGGCGAGGATGACGAAGATGAGCATAGTATACAGGCCCGAGCCGACGCCGCCAAAGACAACCTCGCCGAGCTGCATACCAAACATCTGCACGAGCCCGCCCACCGGCATGAACGAGTCATGCATCGAGTTGACGGCACCGCAGGAGGTCACGGTCGTGACGACCGACCAGAGGGCGGACTCCACAGGGCCGAACCTCACTTCCTTGCCCTCCATGTTCCCGCCCGGCTGGATACGGGTAGGAGTCTGGTCGATGCCAAGCGGGGTGAATGCCGGGTTGCCGTTCACTTCTGACCAGATGCACATACCAAGCAACGGGACAAAGATGATAGTCATTGCGATCAGGATGGCGATTCCCTTTCTCGCCGAACCGATCATCTTGCCGAAGGTAAAGCAGAGCGCTGTGGGGATGACGAGGATCGCAATAACCTCAAGGAAATTCGCAAACGGGGTGGGGTTCTCGAAGGGGTGGGCGGAGTTGGCATTGAAGAAACCCCCGCCGTTGGTGCCGAGCTGCTTGATGGCGATCTGCGAGGCGGCAGGCCCGAGCGGGATCGACTGGGTAGTGATAAGGTTTCCGGTGCTGTCGTTGACCGGGTCGAGGAGCGGCACGGTCACGGGCCCGGAAAACGTCTGGACTGTTCCCTGCGAGACGAGGAGAAGCGAGATGACAACGCAGATGGGGAGAAGGATCAGGACGCTGCGGATGAGGAGGACCCAGAAGTTCCCAATCGTGGTCGCCGATCTGCGGGAGAAACCGTAAATGAACGCGATGAGGACCGCCATGCCTACGGCCGCGGACATGTAGTTCTGGACGGCAAGCCCGATCATCTGGGTGAGGTAGCTGACGCCGGTCTCACCGGCATATGCCTGCCAGTTGGTGTTCGTCGCGAAACTGACCGCGGTGTTGAGGGAGAGGTCCCACGCGGCCGGGCCCGCGCCGGCAGGATTGAGCGGCAGGAGCTGCTGGACCATCTGGAGGACGAAGACTACCGCTATCCCGATTACCGAGAAGATCATAATTGCAACGGAGAACATCTTCCAGTCCATCTCCATGGCGCTGTCCGGCCCGGAGACGGTGAGGATCCACCGTTCGACCGGATCGAGCACCGGGGAGATGAAGGTACGTTCGCCGGTATACACCCTT